>NZ_JBHDYC010000030.1:0-36238 GCF_041894845.1 Natrinema sp. H-ect4 | reverse complement strand
CCTCCGGTCACTCGCTCATCCACTGGAAGACGCGAGCGTCTTCCAAGCCGTCACTCACAAAGTTCGCGAAGACCTCGCACGGCATCGACGCCCGCCCTCACTGCCGTTCGGACGAGCGACAGCGCGCGCCACCGCATAGCGGTTGATCAGTCTCGAGCGATACGCCGCTTGTCTGCACCGATCCCTGCCGTGCTAAATTCGCTCTTCGGTACAGAAGCAACGGCTCTAGAGCGTCAGAGAGCAGTTCGAGACCAATCGACGCGGCTCTCCGATCAGTCGTCTGCGGAGACGGTATCGCGTTCGTCCCGTTCTTCGCGAGTCAGCAGCGCCGTCCCGTCGGCTTTCGGCCCGAGTCGGGGGCCGAAGGGCGGGTCGTCGGGGTCGATGACGCGGCGTTGCTCGTAGTCGGTCGAGCGCTCGACCGGGACTCGACCGATCGAAGAGATCATCTCGACGTAGTCCGAAAAGGAGCGGAACTCGCCGTGCTCGCCGCCGGCACGGGTCGTAATCTCCTCGGAGAGGATCGTTCCCATGTAGTCGTCAGCCCCGCAGTTGAGCAGCTTCAGCCCCTGTTCGTCGCCGTACTTGACCCACGAGGACTGGATGTGGTCGATGTTATCAAGGAACAGCCTCGAGACGGCGATCATCAGTTCGTCCTCGTCGATGCTCGCGCCGCCCGAGACGACGTCGTGTTCGAACAGCGGCGTGTTCTGATGGATAAAGGAGAGCGGGACGAACTCGGTGATGTTTCCGGTCCGATCCTGCAGTTCCCGGATCCGCTCTAAGTGCATCGCGCGGTGGGCCTCGTTCTCGACGTGGCCGTACATGATCGTCGCCGTCATCCTGAGGCCGACGTTCGCGGCCGCCTCCATGGCCTCGAGCCAGCCGTCCGTACTGATCTTGCCGGGGCAGATCACGTCGCGGACCTCCTCGACGAGGATTTCCGCTGCGGTTCCGGGAACGGTATCCAGCCCCGCCTCCTGCAGCCGCCGGTAGACCTCCTCGTAGGACCAGTCGGTACCGCGGCGGGCGTGGTAGGCCTCCTCGGGCGTCATCGAGTGAACGTGCACCCCGTCGACGCTCATCGCCGAAATCTGGTCGGTGTAGGTGCCCGGGTCGGTGTCGTACAGTTCGGGGGGCTTGTAGTTGACTTCCTTCGGGTTCGGGTGGTCGTTGAGGATCTCCCGGTGTTCCTCGTCGAGCGCGAACGCAGGGTGAAGCCCGGAGACCGACGTAACCTCATAAATACCGCGATCGACGGCGTCAGCGACGATCTCGCGTGACTCCGCGGGCGTCTTCGTGAACCCGGCGGTCTCGATCTCCGTCTCGCGCTCGAAGGTGTGGGCGGCGTCCTTGAAGTTACAGAAGAGACAGCCCACGTTACAGGCCGTCGTGACGTTGTTGTTCAGGTTCGCGATGAAGGTGACCTCCTCGCCGACCTGCTCGGCGCGGCGTCGGTCCGCCGCCTCGAGCACGCGCTCCTTGCGTTTTCGGTCGATCCCCTCGCTCTCGGTTCCCGTCGTGAGTAACTCGATCGCGTCGTCGACCGTGAGCCGGTCGCCGTCGCGTGCCTTTGTCAGTGCGTTCTCGAACGACTGGTCGGTCTCGGGAACGTGATCGAACGTCAAGTCGGCCTCGGTCACCGGTCGCTCCATCGAGGAAACGATACTCATACAGCGAGAAAAGCATGGTGAATGCGGAATCGCGGGGACGACGATACAGCCGTCGCTCGAAGCCGGCGCCGATCGAGGCGCGCCAGCGGACCGGCCATCGAGCGGATCCGCCGAACTGTCCGCAACTGATCTCGAGGCGAGACGACGGTCACGCCGATTCCGCGGTCGGCCACTGTCGGACGTCCGATTCGACGAGCGCGAGCAGCAGTCGGCGGCGCTCGCGCAGGTCCGCCACGGACGCGTCGAACGCCCCGTCGGAAACGGTCGGCACGTCCGCATCGCGCAGCGGCTCGAGCGACGGGGCCGGCGGAGACCGATCGGCGGGGTCGATGAACGCGTCGTCGAGCGTTCCGAGATAGCTATCGACGCTCGCCCGCGCGTTTCTGACGATCGTGTCGCTGGGACGGTCCCGCTCGGGAACGCCGAACCGCAACAGCGTGAGCGTCTCGTCGAGGAGGGCGACGCTCGTCACCGGCGCTCGTTCGGTCTGCCTGCTGTGGAAGTAGTGGAGAATCGGGTACGCCTTGTGGTTCGCCGTGAGCGTGTTCAGCTGCGACGTGAGTTCGTTCAGGGACAGCGCCAGTCCGTCGAACTCCTCGCCGTTCCAACTGGTTCGGAGGATCCCGTCGCTTTGGGCCCCGAGACCGCTCACGCTGCTCGCGAACGACCGCTTTTGCGTGACGGCGTCGAGAACGGAGAGGACGTAGGTGACGCTCAGGGTGACGAAGAGCATCCCGCTGGCCGTCGCGAGCGTCGTCGCGATCTGCCACGGTCCCTCGCGCGGAACGAGGTCGCCGATTCCCAGGGTGAATATCGTGTAGCCAGTGTAGTAAATCCGGTCCGACCAGGAGATCGGACTCCCGTCGACCGTATCGATGAGGGGGTATTCGGCGCTCACGAAGACGAGCGTCCAACCGGTCCAGAGGAGGACGAGCCAGGTGACGAGACCGACGACGAGGATCGACGGCCCCGAGAGGGTGAGCAGGCGAGAGCCCCGATCGCCGACCCGCCGGAACCCGCTCCACGTCGCCGCCATCAGCCACGAGGTGAGCGGCCCGGCACCCCCCTCGACCCAGAGCGTCGTCCACAGGAGATCCGCGACGACGGCGGCGAGCAGGAGTATCCCGAGACCGAACGGGATCGGATTCATCTCGTCGCCACCTCGAGACCGAACGAGTCGCCGATTCGTCGCGATCGTCGGCCCGCGGATGAGCGGCGGTCGGATGCGGCGTCCCGGGCCGAAATCGGTATCTGCACGCAATCGCGTTCGGTCTCGAGTCGGAAAACACTCCGACCGGATGCTCCCTGCCGCCGAGCCGCCGCTTCGGTCACGGTCCGCCCGTCCGTCGAACGCAGGTCGCAGAATTATCGGCGTGGACCGCGAACGCTCACGCATGAGTTCACGGACGCCGGAGGAATGCGTCGATCTTGCCCACGACGAGGAAGCCGCCGAGGAAAAGCGGGTGGGCGCAATTCGGGAACTGAGAACCGCGAACGAGTGCGACGAACTCGAGGCGCTCGTCCGAACGGAGCGCATCGACGAGCGGTATCGTCGCCAGGCCCTCGAGGAGTTAGCGACGCCCCAGTGCGACTCGACGCTCCGGGAACTCGTCCACGACGACCCGCTCGAGGGGCCGTTGCATCAGGAGGCCGAAGAACTGCTCGCGACCGTCGAAGACGACTGAGAGTGTGCGAAAACCGAGGTCTGAACGAGAGAGAGCGTCACCGCTCACGGGCCATCGACCGGATACTGAAACCTTCTTACGGTCCGGACACGGCAACTGGAGTATGATCGACGGCGGCGAACACGTCCTGAGGTGTCTCGCGTGACGAGCGTCAAAGAGTTCCGCATCGAGGAAGACGCGACCGACGAGGAGCTCGGTCGCGGGTCGTTCGTCTTCACCGACGACTACTCCGTGTTCGACTGGGGGAAGATGCCCGACCAGATTCCCCGGAAGGGCGCGAGTCTCTGTACGATGGGCGCGTTCAACTTCGAACTGCTCGAGGCCGAAGGCGTTCCCACTCACTACCGCGGCGTGGTCGAGAACGGTGATGTCGTCGACCTCGAGGACGCGACCCACCCGCCCTGGGAGATGGCCATCGACCTCACGCAGGTGCCCGACCTCCCCAACGAGGGTCGGGAGTACGACTACGAGCGCTACCACGACGCGGCCGGCGAGAACTACCTGATCCCCCTCGAGATCGTCTTCCGCAACCGGGTCCCCGTCGGCTCGAGCCTGCGCAATCGGACCGAGCCCGCCGATCACGGCCTCGCGCTCGATAGGTGGCCCGACGAGGCCGTCGACCTCGACGATCCGATCGTCGAGTTCACCACGAAGTACGAGGAGGGAGACCGCCACCTCGAGCGCGAGGAAGCCGATTCGATCGCCGGGACGGCGTCGATCGAGGACCTCGAGTCGCTCGCCCGCGAGGTCAATCGGATCGTCACCGAGCAGGCCGACTCCGCCGGACTGGTCCACGAGGACGGCAAGATCGAGTGTCTCTTTTATCAGGGAGAGATCCGCGTCGCCGACGTCGTCGGCACCTTCGACGAGAACCGCTTTAGCTACGAGGGTACCCAGCTCTCGAAGGAGGTACTCCGCCAGTACCACAAGCGAACCCAGCCCGAGTGGGTGCAAGCCGTCGACGCCGCCAAGGCGCAAGCGAAGCAAGAAGACGTCGCTGACTGGAAGTCCCTCTGTGACGAGGCACCCGAGCCGCTCGAGGACGACGTCCTCGAGACCGCCAGCGACCTGTACTGTGCCGGTGCCAACGCCTACACCGGTCAGGAGTGCTTCGACGCGCCACCGCTCTCGAGCGCGATCGGTGCGGTTCGGCGGCTGTAGCGGTCGCCTGGAGGCGACTCGATCAGAGACGAGTGAGCCAATACACGTCCGCAGCCGACGACCAGACGGGTATCAGTCGACTCGAGTCGGCGAACCGCATATGTGTCCACTCATCCCCAGTGTCGACTATGGAAACCGAGATCACAGTGTACGGGCCGCTCCGAAGTGCGACCGGCGACAAGACGGTGACCCTCGAGTGGTCGGGCGACACTGTCGCCGACGCCATCGCGGCCGTCGTCGAGTCGTACCCGCGAGCGGAGCCCCACCTCTACGACGGCAAGGAGATTCGAGCGAGCGTCAGGGTCTCGATCGACGGCGAGCGCGCGGAGTTCGAGGATCGGATTCCGGAGGGAGCATCGCTGTCGTTGGTTCCTGCCGTACAGGGCGGGTCTGCGGAGTGGGGAGACACGAACCGAGAGTCCGAATAAGCCATATTTCAGCCGGAAATATACGTCAGGATATGTCCGCCGAGCTGAGCCGAACACACCACCTCGAGTGCGAGGGCTTCGCCGCGGAGTTCCGAGCCCTCCTCGAGCTGGTCCTTCCCGACACGACGGCTGCGGTCGTCCGAGTTCGGGAGGAGGAGATGGGGATGGACCCGGACGGCGATGACTGTCGGCGAGTGTGGGACGGCGTTCGGGATCGACTGGAACGGCTCCCGGAGACGGATCGAAACGGGACTACCGCGTGGCGCGTTCCGACGACGACCGAAGCCGGACGAGCGGTCCTGTTCGAGTTGGCGTCGCTTACGGACGGCATCGTCGGCGCACACTTCGTGTTTCAACTCGAGTGCCACGCCGGCGGAACGCCCGTACTCGAGGCGATCCCCCATCACTCGGATGCAGGAGTCGATGCGACGCTGCTCGGAGCGGAGATGCAGCCCGGTGAAATCGTCGGCCTGAATGGGCACGATGCGTGTCTGGTTCCCACAGAGACCTACTTCGAGTGGGTCGCCGAGGATCGGCGGTGGAGAATACAGGGCGGGTCGCTCTGCATCGAGACGCTCGACGGCCGGAAGACGACGTGCTACGGGCTGACGAATCTCGAGCGGGCGACGCTCGAGGACGATGGGACGGTGCTCGCGCTCGCCTGGGAGCCGGGAGAGCTTCCGGACGATGCCGTGGGAAAATTACTCTCGTGGATCGGAGAGAAACTGTACAATCCGCCACCGGCACTGCCCTGTGAGACGGCCGCTCGAGCGATGACGGTAAAGGCTCATCTGCAGGAGTTGCTCGCGGCCTACGATGGACGCGATATATAGAACCGTCTGTTACACAGCGGATCGAAGAGCCGATGAAGGACGTTGCTCCCTCGAACGACGGGGGACACTACTGGCTGTGACTGGGAATGTGGGTCGTCGTGAACGGTCCAGCGAACGACGTGAAACGAGTTCGGTGCTATCGTGGCAACAGTGAATCGCCACGCCCTCCCCAGCCGATTTCTCCTCACGGGTGCTTCGCACCCGTTCGGATGGTTCGCGGGACCTCTGGTCCCGCGTAACGCTCATTCACTCCGCTCAATCGCTCATCCACTGGAAGACGCTTTGCGTCTTCCAAGCTGTCACTCGTTCCACTCGCGACAACCTCGCGCAAGTTCGTTGCGCGGTTCGCCCTCGGCGAACCGCGCCACAGCGCGCGCCACCGCAATTGAAAGTCGGACCGTGTTACGTTCTGAACCTACAGATCGTACTGGTCGCGCACCAGATGGTCGATACCGCGGTCCTCGAGAACGTCCATCGGCGCGAGCATGTCGAGTTGGACGACGCCCGGCAGACGGCCGATCTGGACGCCGCCGGTGAACGTACACCGCGAGCGGACTTCTCCCTCGCTCATGTCGAGCAGTTTCGTCGCGCGGTCGAAGGCGTTCTGCGTGGCGTCGTTGACCGTCGCACCGGAGCCGACGACCTGAATCGGGCCCATATCATCCTCGACATTGACGCCGTGTTCCGCGCCGAGTTCGCGGCCCGCCTCGCGCTCTTCGTCGCTGTAGGGTTTGCTGATAAACGGCAGTTCGTCCTCGTTGGGAAGGAGGACCGGCCCGTCGAGTTCGAGGCCCTCGATGACCTCGACGTCCATCGTGACGGTCCCGCTCACGTCTGTCGTGTGCAAGGAGAGTTCGCCGTCACCCTGGTTCGCGTGCAGATCGCCGACGTAGACGCCGGCTCCGTCGACTTTGACCGGGCAGATCAGTGTCGCACCCGGTCGGACCTGTGGAATATCCATGTGACCGTCGGTTCGATCCTCGAGATCGGCCTCACTCTCGACGCCGTAGTCGTGCTCGGCACCGATGAGGTACTGGCCGAAGTCGCCGGCGTTGTGCGAGTCGGGCATCGTGACCGGTGGGGTCGTTCCGATGTTTCCGATGAACGGGCGCAGCCGTCCCAGCGTGCCGGGCATCTCGTCGGGTTCGTACAGCAAGATGGGGTGTTGCCGGGAATTCTCGGGGATGTCCATCACCTCGCTGGCGTCGTTCGCGAGTTCGTGGGCAGCGTCCTCGTCGAGGGTGATCCCGACGGTGTGATCATCGTCGAAGGCGACGGTGTAGCCGTACTCGAAGCCGAAGGAGGAGGCGTTCGCGCCGCACTCGGCACACTTGATCGCGTCTTCTCCCGTGCCCTCGACGACCGTCTCGGGCCACTCGGTGCCACACTCCGGACAGCGGTGATCGACGAACGGGTCGTCGCCGAACGCATCCTCCCGCTCGGCCATCGAACCCGTGCTCGTCGCCATACTCGTCACCGACATGTCCCGGATGTGAAGCGCGACGGCGTCGCCGACGGACGCCCCCTCGACGCGGATCGGTCGAGTGACCTCGTGACCGCCGTGGAACTCGGGCGTGACCATCGGCCCCCAGCAACCCGGCGGCGTGTACGTCTCGATCGTCCCGCCGTCCGCGACGGTCCCCGCCCATTCCTGATCGGGACCGACGAGGCCGAGCGTGTACTGGTCGACGAACAGTTCCTGGTCGACGTTTTGCTGTGCCATAACATGCCAATGTACGCCGTTACCGGCGATAAGCGTACTGCTCCCGGAACCGACTACAAGCGCCTGTACAGTCTCGAACGACCGACAGTACGGAACGAAAATATAGTAGCCACTGAAACGGTTCACACACTGATCATACAGCTGTCGGTCGATCAGATGTGCAATGACTTTCAGTGGCAACTATAGTTGTGAGGACACCGATGAGCCGGCTGGCATCGTCGAGGACGCCGATCACGACGCAGCCGGCCGATCGGGAGGCCTTCGTCAAGCGAGTAGGCGACTATAGTAGCCACTGAAACGATTTATACACTAATCGCAATGCGACCGTGCGATTAGGTGTGCAGTGACGTTCAGTGGCTACTATAGCTCCGCGGAACGGACGTCAACCCCGACGACGCGGCGCAGTACGCCGACGTGGTCCCCGACGCCCTTGCGGTCGCGCTGACCGACGGTGAGCGACGGGATCTGAAATCGCAACTCGACGACGACCTCGATCCGCTGTTCGAGAGCGTGACGATCGATCTAGAGAACGCGTCGCGACGCCGAAAGCGAACCGCGCGATCGGACGGGGTCCACTCACGGGACCTGCACCGGCAAATTTGGCCGCCCGTGGCCGATACGGCCGAAATGGATTCGTTAAAGTGTGTCACGTCCCACCTGTCAACCGATGACTGACTCGACGGACGAGGACACACCCGAATGTCGACACTGCGGCGATTCCGTTGGATCGTCCGCCGAACAGCGCGTGATAACGACGGTCGAAGACGGGACGACCGTCTACAAACACTTCTGTAGCGACGACTGCCGGGATATCTGGGAGGCGTCGTCCGGCGTCTGATCCTCGGACGCTGATTCCGAGTCCCCCGTTTGACGTCCCCTCGAGCGGCGTGTCGCGAACAGGGCTTTACCGCTGGGACGTGATCAGCTATCCGCCTCGTGTGCGACTATCGATGAGCCCCGAGACGATCAGCCGTCGCTCATCGTAACAGTCGCAGAGAACGGGAGAGAAATTCGGGACACCGGCGGACGGCCGGCGGTATCCCCGCTCAGCTACTGATCCTTCGCGACCACGCTACCGATCCCGTCGACCGGCCGGTCGGGCGTGAACTCCTTGATCTCCTCGGGGAGACCGAGCTGGTAGTCGGTGCCGTTCTCTCGAACCGACGTTCGGCCGCGGTGGACCGAGACGTCGCCGTTCAGGTGAAGCTGGACGGCCTCGAGCAGGGCGTCGGCCTCGAGGGGCTGGCCGCGGCGTTTCATCTCCTCGAGGTCGGCGTCGTCGGGGACGTCGAACGCGCGCTGGGTGATGATCGGCCCCTGATCGAGGTCGGTCGTCACGTAGTGGCCGGTGACGCCCGCGACCCGGACGCCCTCCTCGACGGCCTGCCGGTAGGCTTCCGCGCCGGGGAACGCCGGCAGTAGCGAGGGGTGGACGTTGATGATTCGGTCCTCGTAGCGGAAGACGACGTTCGGGCTGAGAATCCGCATGTATCGCGCGAGCACGATCAGGTCGACATCGTACTCCGCGAGGAGTTCGAGCAACTGGTCTTCGTTTTGCTGGCCGCCCTCGTCGCCGATATCGTGGAACGGCACGTCGTAGTGCTCGGCCAGCGGCTGGAGGTCGTCGTGGTTGCCGATGACGACGCCGATGTCCGCGCCGAGTTCGTCGTTGGCCCACGCCTCGAACAGCGCCTCGAGGCAGTGGCTCTCCTTCGTGACGAGGACGGCAATCTGCTGGTTCTCGCGGTCGGCAGGGAATCGGACCTGCACGTCGAGTCCGAGGTCGTCGCCGAGGTCGCGGAGGTCGTCCCGAAGCGTGTCCTCCGTACAGACCATATCAGCGGTGTCGACGGCGAGATACATCCGGAAGACGTCGTCGCGAACCGCCTGATCGAGGTCCTCGATGTTGATCCCGCGCTCGAACAGGAGGCTGGTCACCCGGGCAATGAGCCCGGTGTCGTCGTCTCCGATTACCGTGATTTCAGTCACGTCGGTCGTCACCGCTGCCACCTCCGCTCGAGCGAGTGTCGCGTCATCACGACGAAACTCAGTCCACGAGCGGCTAAAAGTCCTGCTTTCCGTGGAGGTCCGTGAGAATCGCCCGCGAGGCGGGCTTCGGACGACACGACTCCATCCGGAAGAGTGCGGAGAGCGCATGAGACCGACGGTCGGTCCGGTTTCGGACGGCGAGACGGCGGATGTCGCGGACTCCAGCGTCGTGTCGTCAGGATGCCGGCAGCCGATTGCGGTCGTTCGAGAGCGAAAACAGCTGTCTACCACGGGTTAGCGGCCGGTCATCGTACCGGTTCACCCCGGACGACTCGCCGCGGGAGGCACGGTTCTCGGTCACGACATCGCGTTCGTCAGACGTATGACGGACGGTCGCTGTCAGCCCCTCACCCGTCTCCTGAATTCGTTTATTTTGTCGTACAACGGGCTGTAACATGTCTGACAGGGTTTTATGCCGGTTACTGTGGAACGATTTTCCAGTCACTCACAGTGACAGTCGCCAGCCGAAGGGTGAACACAATGACGGTAACACCACACGATCACGGCCGATCACGTATCGATCGCGACCGGGAGACGGCGTTCGTCTCACACGACTGGACGGGAACGGACTCGCTTACCAACACGATCGTCTCGACAGTCGCGGAGCTTTCGGAAATCGACCCGACGGAGGTCGAACGGCTCTACGACCGGATCAACCCGGAAAGTCTCGAGACGCTCTTCCAGCCGACGAACGGAACCGCGGGCCGCAACACTGGACAGGTATCGTTCCAACTGGACGCGTACACGGTCACCGTTCACGCGACGGGAGACATCGTCGTCGCGCGAGTAACGTAACTCGGCCGTCGGGCGATTACCATCGGCCGCCGGGCGACTGCCGACCGGAAACCGGCGACGCCGCCCGTTCGCCGTCAGCGGCTCACCGGTATCCACGAACGTGCATTGCGGTGCCAAGGCGAAAGCGTTTTTGAGCACGGTTACGGGGTATCAGATAATGACCGCCTACACCGCGACGGTGACGGTTCGACTCAAACGGGGCGTTCTCGATCCCGAGGCCGAGACCACGAAGCAAGCCCTCGAGCGGCTGGGCTTCGAACTCGAGGAGTTGCGGGCGGCCGACCGGTTCGAGGTCGACCTCGAGGCCGACTCGGCGGACGGCGCGCGCGAGCGAGCGGACGAGATGGCCGAACGGCTGCTTGCGAACCCGACGATCCACGATTACGACGTGGAGGTCGACGAGCGGTAGATGACCGTCACAATACTTCGATTCGGCGGCTCGAACTGCGACCGCGACGCCGAGCGCGCCCTCGCACACCTCGACATTGACGCCGAGATCGTCTGGCACGAGGACGGTCTCCCTGCGGACACGACGGGGATCGTCCTTCCGGGCGGGTTCTCCTACGGCGACTACCTCCGTGCGGGGGCGATGGCGGCCCGCTCGCCGATTATGGCCGAGGTCCGCGAGGCCGCGGCCGAGGGTGTTCCCGTACTCGGCGTCTGTAACGGCGCACAGATCGGCTGCGAGTCCGGCCTGACCGAGGGAGCGTTCACGACCAATGAGAGCGCTCGCTTCCAGTGCGAACACGTCTACCTGCGCGTCGAACGCAACGACACGCCCTGGACCGCCGCCTACGACGAGGGCGAGGTCATCGAGGTTCCCATCGCCCACGGTGAGGGGCGCTACGAAATCGACGACGATCGGCTGGCCGAACTCGAGGACGAGGGACGGATCCTCTTTCGGTACTGCGACGAAAACGGAGAAACGGGCCCCGACGTGAACCCGAACGGGTCCAAGCACAACGTCGCCGGCATCCTCGGCGAGCGCAAGTCCGTCGCAGTGTTGATGCCCCACCCCGAGCGCGCGACTCTTCCCGACATCGGTCCGACCGACGGGCAGGGAGTCCTCCGGGGTTTTGAATCTCCATAACACGGTAGAGAACCACTGAGGAACCTATTTTCGAGATACACACCGTAGGTAGCGAACGACGACTCAGAATCTGAGTCGAGTCGAACAGTAATAGTGTCGGCGTTCGTTAGAGTCGACTGGAATACAGGGAATGGGACGGGATAGCCGACCGAGCGCCCGCATTATCGGCGCTACTGCCGATGCGGGAGCCACCGTCGAACGCGCCCTCGAGGAGCGCGGCGTCGCGACCGAAGCAGTTCGGTCGGCCGACGCGTGTCTGGCGCGCCTCGAGAGCGTCGACTGCGTCGTGATCGCCGGATCCACCCGCGACGCTGACCCCGTCGAGTGCTGTCAGTCGATCCGAGAGCGGTCAGACGTACCGATCGTCGTGTTTCCCGCCGACGGCAGCGAAGCGCTCGCGGGCGCGGTCGTCGCTGCGGGGGCCGACGGCTACGTTCCTCGCAGCCAGGGCGTCGACACGCTCGTGACGCGGCTGGAAGCGGTACTCGACGAGCGGTCATCCGGGACACGATCGACCACCGACGCGGTCGGTATCCAGACACCGGAGCCGGCGGAAGACCCCTCGAGCCGCCTCGAACTACTCGTCAAGCAGTCGCCGCTCGCGATCATCGAGTGGAACCTCGCGTTCGAAGTCCGCAACTGGAACCCCGCGGCGACCGAGCTGTTCGGCTACACCGCCGACGAGGCCAGGGGTAAATCGGCAATGGAGTTGCTCGTTCGAGACGACGAACGTCGAGAGGTACTCGAGTACTGGGACGCCCTCACCGGCGGCGACACCGACGGACTGCCGTCCCGACAGGTGAATCGCAACGTCGACAGGGACGGGACGTCGATAACCTGCGAGTGGGTCAACACGCCGCTCGTCGAGGACGGGGAAATCGTCGGCGTCCTCTCGTTCGGACAGGACGTCACCGCGGAGCGCAAGCGCGCGAACGCGCTCGAGGCGCTCCAGGAGACCACTCACGAGCTGCTGCGAGCGGAATCGACCGACGAAATCGCCGACATCGTGATGACGGCGACCGAGGACGTGATCGATCGGTCCCTGGCCGCAATCAGGTTCTACGACGAGGAGACGGAGACGCTCGAACTCGCCGGGACGACGGCGGCGCTCGACGAGTCCACCGACGACATCTCGACGATCGGTCCGGAGTACACCACCCTCTGGAACGCCTACACCGATGGCGAGCCGGCTGTCGTCGACACCGTCTCGACGGGCCGTATCCCGTACGACATCGAGGCCAGCGTCGGAAACGCGGTCATCCAGCCGCTCGGCGAGCACGGGCTATTGACGGTCGCGTCCTCGGGCGGCGACGAACTCGACGACGCCGAGAGACACCTCATCCGCGTCCTCGCCACGACCGCCGAAGCGGCGCTCGACCGGGCGGCTCGCGAGCGCGAACTCGAGCGGACGAAGACCGTCGTCGAGACGGTCGGTGACTGCGTCTACCAGCTCGATACCGAGGGGTATCTGGTCACCGTCAACAAGACGATGATGGGCGCGACCGGTTACGACCGCGACGAACTGATCGGCGAGCACGTCTCGAAGATCCTCACGGACGCAAGCATCGAGCGCGGCAGACGACACACTCGAACGCTCCTGTCCGACGATTCCCAACGCGTCGCGACCTACGAGGTCACGTTGACTGGCCCCGACGATGAGCGGGTCCCGAGCGAGGTCAACATGGCGCTGTTGCGCTCCGACGGCGAGGTCGAGGGGACGGTCGGGATCGCACGCGATATCAGCGCCCGCAAACGCATGGAACGGAAGCTCGTCGATCGCAAGTCGAAGATCGAGGGGCTCCACGACGTTGCTTCCCGTCTCGACAGCTGCGAGAGCCACGCGGATATCTACGACCTGACTGTCGAAGCGGCCGAAGACGTCCTCGACTTCGACGCCTGCTGGGTCGCGCTGGCTCAAGGGGAATCACTCGTTCCGAAGGCAGTTTCGTCGACCCTCGAGATCGACCTCGACGCGCGGATACCGCTCGACGATACCGTCGCCGGAAGGACCTACCGCACACAGCGACCCGCACGGATCGATGAGATCGACGCGGCCGACTCGATTCCGAACGCGGATGACTGCCAGTCGGTCCTGTGCGTTCCAATCACCGAGCGCGGCGTATTTCTGGCCGCCTCGACGGAGCAGGACGCGTTCACGCCGGCCGACGAAGAACTGGCGGAGCTGTTGCTCTCGCACGTCACCGACTCGCTCGATCGGATCGCGTTCGAGGGACGTCTCCGGGCGGAGCGCGACCGGTTCGCGGCGCTGTTCGAAAACGTCCCCGACGGCGTCGTCAGCGTTACACAGCTCGAGGACGGCCCGGTGGTCGAGGAAGTCAACCCGGCGTTCGAGCGAATCTTCGGCTATGAGGGGGATGAACTCGTCGGTAGCCCGCTCGATCAGTACGTCGTTCCAACCGAGAGAACGGCTGACGCCGACACGCTCAATCGCCGCGGAAGCCGAGGCGAGATAGGCGACACCGAGGTCAAACGGCGAACCGCGAACGGGCTGCGCGACTTCAGGCTTCGCGTCGTTCCGATGGAGATGGACGGATCGTCGGATCGCGCCTTCGGGCTCTATACCGATATTACCGCCCAGAAGCAGCGCCAAAAGCGCCTCGAGATCCTCAATCGCGTTCTCCGCCACGACCTGCGCAACGGGATGAACATCATCAACGGCTGCGCCGAGATGCTCACCGACAGCATCGACGGCGCGGACCACGAGTACGTCGAGACCATCCGAAATCGTGCGAGCGAACTCACCGGCCTCGCGGAGAAGACTCGCGCTGTCGAGCGGGTGCTCGACCGCGAGGAGACCCCGGCCGGACCGATCGATCTCTCCGCGGCCGTCGAACGAGCAGCTGACCGCCTCGAGCGCGCCCACGAGGTTGATATCGACTGCTCGCTGCCGAACCGAACGTTTGCTCGGGCCGACGAATACCTCCAGACGGCCGTCTTCCAGATCCTGGAAAACGCCGTCGAGCACAGCGATCGGGCGCGACCGACGATCGACGTAACGCTCCGGGATCGACCGGACGACGAGATCGTGACGGTGTCGATCGCAGACGACGGTCCCGGCATACCAAGCGAGGAGCGAGAACTGCTCGAGGGCGACCGGGAGATCACGCAGCTTCGCCACGGGAGCGGCCTCGGGCTCTGGCTGGTCAACTGGATCGTCAGACAGGCCGGCGGGCGACTCTCCTTTGCGGACAACGACCCTCGCGGCACCGTCGTCACGCTCGAGGTGCCTCGTGCCGACACGGAATCGGTTCGGGCGGCAGTGGACGAGCCGGCGACCGGCGATTAGGGCTCAGCGGCCCCACTCGTAGAACCACCAGCCGACACCGAGTAGCATGAGCCCCGCACCCAGCGCGGAGGTCGCGGGCTCGGGAAAGACGAACAGGAGGAATCCGACGAGGATCAACAGCGCGGGCTCGATCTCGTTCCAGTAGTCCGAGAACGACAGGAGTGCCATACGCAACGGTACCGGGACGGGAGTGAAATAAGTGCACCCGGCTTCCACAACCTGAAGCCATCAGGTCGGCAACTATCGGTGTTTTCGCTATCGAGTCAGCGGCTGATTGAAGCTCCGCTCGCGCTCGATGACGGTCTCCCACGTCAGTTCGCACTCACAGGAGACCTGCTCGAACACCGACGGATCCTGCCGCAGGTCGAAGTCCTTGATCGCCTTCTGGACGCGGTCGTCGCACTCCGTGCAGTTGTGCGGGCCGCGATCGGAGCCGTGGCCGACTGGATCCGAGACGACGATGGCGTCGACGGCCGCCGTCTCCTCGAGCACGTGTGCCACCGACCAGAGCCACGGCGGGCGGTACCCATCGTTGAAGTAGAGGTCGTCGACCATCGTGTAGCGCTGGACGTTACACGGGTTCATCGAGACGGTGTGACAGCCGTCGACATCGGCACAGCGCTCGACCGACGAGATCATGTCCGCGACGGCTTCGGACTCGGTGAGGAAGGGCGGCTTCATCAGCAGGTAGGCCTTGATCCCGGCCGCCGTGTCGCCGCCAGCGTTCTCATCTGCAACGGCGGCTTCCGCACAGGCGTCCTCGAAGTCCGTGAAGTCGAAGTACTTGTTCACGCAGTCGTGTCGCACGCGGTCGGTGGCTGTCTCGAGGCCGATCGCGATATCCGTGTGGATGCCGTGTTGCGTGAAGTCGCCGATCTTCTCGCGGTCGACGAAGTCGGGCAGTGACTCGAGGACGATGCGTTCCCGATCGGCGAAGGTGTCGGCGATCGCCCGTCGGCTCTCCGCGCCGACCTCGCGCTCGTCGAGGAAGGATCCGGAGGTGTAGATTTTGATGAGATCGGCCGTCTCGTCGGCGTTGTCTTCCTCGTGTTCCAGACAGATATCGATCTGGTCCATCAGGGCCTCGTGGCTCACGGAGCCGCCGTCGACGCTCTCGGCGACGTAGCCACACATCGTACAGCCGCCGGCGCGGGCCCACCGGCAGCCACCGGTGTTGAGAATGATCGTTAGACTCGTCTTGACGCCGTCAGGGGTGTTGTCCTCGTCGAGCCAGACGCGCGTGGGCTCGTGGGGATCGTAGCTGGCCTCCTTGCGAGAGCGGATCTCCCGCATCGCCTGATTGTGGGCGTCCATGCCCTTGCCCTGCTCGTAGACTTCGGGCGTGGGTTTACTCATTAGGGGACGAAAGCGGTCCGCAGCGTAAAGCGCCTTCGTCTCCCCTCCTCACTGATCACGGGATCGCTCTCGGCTCTCTTCGTCTCGGAAGCCTCGCGCAAACGGTCCGAAACGAGTCGCGCCGCTCCGGTCAACCAGGCAAAAACCGTCACGACTTACGTCCGACGGTCCAACCCGCAGATAATGCGCGAGTCTTTCGAAGTCCGGGACACCGACGCCGGCGGTCGCATCGGGGAACTCACCGTCCCCCGTGCCGACGTCACCGTCGAGACCCCGGCGCTGCTGCCGGTGATTAATCCGAATCTGGATACGATCAGCCCTCGCCGGCTCGCCACGGAGTTCGGCGCGGAGATCCTGATCACGAACTCCTACATCATCCACGGCGACGATACCCTTCACGAACGTGCCCTCGAGGAGGGTCTGCACGACCTCCTGGATTTCCCGGGTGCGATCATGACCGACTCCGGCTCCTTTCAGCTCTCGGAGTACGGCGAGATCGACGTGACGACCGAGGAGATCCTCGCCTTCCAGCGCGAGATCGGCTCCGATATCGCCACGCCGGTCGACATTCCGACCCCACCGGACGTCTCCCACGAACGAGCTGAAGCCGACCTCGAGACCACGCAGGAGCGACTCGAGATCGCCGAGGCCGCCGACACCGGTGAGATGCTCGTCAGCGCGCCCGTTCAGGGGTCGACCTATCCGGACCTCCGCGAGCGGGCCGGCCGACACGCCGACGGGACCGATCTCGACGTCTTCCCGGTCGGCGCGGTCGTTCCACTGCTGAACGACTACCGGTACGACGACATGATCGACGTCGTCGCCGCCGCGAAACGCGGGCTCGGTGCCGACGCGCCGGTCCACCTCTTCGGTGCCGGCCACCCCATGATGTTCGCGCTCGCCGTCGCGATGGGCTGTGACCTGTTCGATTCGGCGGCCTACGCGCTCTACGCCCGCGACGACCGCTATCTGACGGTTCGGGGAACCCGCCAGCTCGCGGACCTCGAGTATCTCCCCTGTTCGTGTGCCATCTGTACCGAGTACTCGCCCGACGAACTCCGCGCGCTCCCCGACGACGAACGCGAGTCGGAACTGGCCGCGCACAACCTCCACGTCACCTTCGCCGAAATCCGGCGGATCAAGGAGGCGATCCGCGCCGGCAACCTGCTCGAACTCGTCGAGCAGCGCGCCCGCGCCCACCCGACGATGCTCGACGGCTACCGCACGCTGCTCGACCACGCCGCCCAACTCGAGCGCTCGGATCCCGTCTCGAAGGGCTCATTTTTCTACACCTCCCACGAGAGCGCGCGCCGCCCCGAAGTCGTCCGCCACCACGAGCGCCTCGAGCGGTTGTCCGTCCCCGACTCACTGCTGCTCACGGAGGGGGATTCCCCGCGAAGCGACGAGTTCGACGATTCCTGGCGCGTCGAGGCGCCGTTCGGGCCGTTCCCCCGGGCGCTCTCGAGGAGCTACCCCCTCACCGCGGAAGTCCCCAAGCGGACCGATCGGGCGGCGCTCGAGGCCGCGGCCGACGGCGTCGCTCGGCTCGTCGAGGTGAATCCGGACGCTGCGCTCACGCTCGCACATCGGGGATGGCCCGCGGGCGTCCTCGAGCAGGTTCCGGACGCTGTCGACCTAGTCGATCTCCGGAGTACCGACGGCCGGTGACGACGACGGCCGGTGACGACGATGGCCGGTGACGACGACGGCCGGTGACGACGGGTTCCCACTGCCGAACTCGCGTCGGTACGGTGACGGACACAGCGTCAGTCGTCGTTCAGTCGGTCACTCGAGCCAAGCGGTGCGCTCGGCTCGAATCACGCGGCGGAAAAAACCCGTTCCAGTCGGGCGGATTCCGGTGCGAAGTGACAATCGTCGTCCGTCAGTCAGACGCGGGGATGACCGACAACTCGAGTTACGCGCCGGTGGGGGACCCGCGGTCGGATGCGGCCGTGATCGACTCGGCGGCCGGCGAGCCATCGACCGAAATCGTGACGCCGTCGGCGCAGTCCACGGCGACCGCATGGCCGTCGTAGGTGAACTCGAGACGACCACGTCGGGGGCTGTTGCGTCGCGTCGGCTCGAAGAGGGCATCCAGCGAATCGGGGTTGATCCAGTCGTAGAGGGGTGGCAATTCGATCGGATCCACCTTCCGGTGCGCTGCAACCGCGCGAATGACGGCGATGTGTAATGGATCGCTGCTGCCGTCACCGGTCGATCCGCTGAATGAGAAGGTCACGACGTATTCGAACGGACGGGGAAATAAAAGGGCAGCGGCGATTCGAGAGCCGTGCTCGTCCGTCGCGCCGTCGGCGAAAAGCGTTTCCCACACGCGGTGATCGCCCCCGGTCACCGACGCACCGGCGGAATCGGAACATGGAAGCCCCACGCGCCGGCCCGTTTCAGTATGCTCGATCAAGCGGTGCTCGGTATCGGCCTGCTCGTCGTCCTCGTGATCGGCTCGTGGGTAGTCAAACGGATCCGCGGTGGCTCCGCGGACGAGCGGCAATCTCGGGACCGTCACAGAGCGGCCCAGAAGCGCGACCCACCGGTCGAGATCGGTGACGTCGAGACCGTCGCTATCAGCGAGTTTACCGACCACCACTCCGGCGAGCGACAGGCGGTCGGCAAGATCGAAGGGTTCGTCGTCTTCGTCGAGGACGTCCCCGGGGGCTGCGAGCCGACCGACGTGATCCGGATCAAAGTCCTCTCGTTCAACCGCGGGCACACGTCGGCGACCGCGACGTTCCTCGAGACCGCCTAAAGTGCCAACTGAAACGATTCACACACCGATCGCCGATGCGTTACGCTCGCCGTCGAAGCACGAGCGCCGTTAGCAACCCGGCGATCGACGCGAGTCCGATCCCGATTCCGAAGCCGGGAACGCTATCGGAACTATCGTCTTCGTCCTCGTCGCCGCTTTCCGCCGTGTTTTCGTCGTCCTGCGTCTCGAGGAACTCGCTCATTTCGTCGGTTTCGATCGTCGGCAGTTCGTCGTCCCACTCGCCGGCCCGGTGGACGGTGGTCTCGGAATCGACCACACTGAACTGCTCGAGATCGGATTTCGTCGCCGACGCGGTGTCGACCTCGCCCATGTCGTCGACGTAGACGTACATCGACGCCGTCTCTCCGTCCTGTTCGGTCGCGATCCCGCTGATAGCCATGCTTTCGCTGACCGTCTCGGTGAGCGTGCTCATGTCGTCGAACCGCGCCCCGCCTTCGACGCGCACCGTGCCGTCGTCGATACCCGCATCGACGCGAGCGACCTCGAGTTCGGATTCTGCCAGCGCCGAAACGAACTGGTCGGCTTCCGGGGACGTCGGCGACGTCGGTCCGGTCTGGGCCGACTGCGCCCAGTTTTTGACCGCCTGACTGGCCAGATCCTCGGCCCCGAGTTCGAACTCGCCGTCGATCGCGAGCTGGTCACCGTCGGTTTCGGCCGACAGGTCGAACGTGACGTCGTTCGGACGGTCGACGCCTCGAGACTCGAGTTCGTCGATGTAGGCGTCCCAGTTTTCGGTATCGCTCGTCAGTGAGGCGTCGAGCGTCATCTCGTCGGACGACGTTTGCTCGATTTCCCCGTCCCAGGTGAGTTTCGTCTCGAGATCCGCCGCCTGCTGGGCTTCGATAGCCGTTCGTGCGTTCTCGAGTTGGTCCTCCGGTAGCTGGTCGTCCGTGGCGGTCGCTTCCGCGAAGTCGAACATCGCGACCGTGAGTTCGTTGTAGTTCTCGATCGCGACGTCCCACTCGACATCCATCGAACTACCGCTCGCGTCCATCGTGAACGAGAGGGTCTCGATATCGGTGTCGGTGACGCTGGTTGCGATCGCCTGCGCTTCCGATCGACTCAGATCCATCGTCGGATCGCTCGCCAGCTGGTCCGTCAGTTGCTCTTCGATGCCGCCGTCGACGCCCGTGTACTCGACGGTGAATTCGATATCGAGCCGGTGTTCGCCGTTCGATCGCTCCTCGAAATCGTGGTTCGTGACGTCGATCTCACTGGAGCCGCCCAACAACGCGGCGTAGACGCCGTATTCCCGCCAGAGCGTCTGTTCGGCCTGTTCCTCTGTCGACCACTGATCGGCCGACGTGGCGTCGACGGTCATCTCCTGTGCGACGTCGACCTGGTAGCCGTCGCTCGTCTCCTCCAGCGAGACGTCGAGATACTCGTCTGCCCCGTCGGCACCCGACGCTTCGGACGAGTCAACCGACACGCTCCCACTCGTCTCGAGTCGGTCTGCAGTTGCGGTGACGTGACCGTTCGTACTGACCGCTCCGGTCGTCGTTGCCTCGCTGTCGAACGTGCCGGACGCGGATCCCTCGAACTCGTTCGTCTCTTCGGAGACTTCGCCGGAGACGTCGAGTTCGAAGTTCTCGAGGTCCTCCGGTTGCTGCATGATCAACGAGCCACTCCCGGAGAGCCCCTGCTGATCGAGGATCGCCGAGACGTTCGCCGAGTCCAGCTCGTCGTCGGGGTTCTCGATATCGTCGACCACCAGCATGTGGACCAGTCCTTCGCTGACGTCCATGCCCATCTCGAGCGTGTCGACGTCCGCTTCATCGTCGTAGCGAAGGACGGCGCTGTCGTTCTCCCCGAGGTAGATCTCGTCGGCCGAACCGAGTTGCGATTCGGCTTGCGAGATCGAGTCGTACGATTCGAACTCGGGCTCCGGCTCGGTCGCTTCGACGGTCGTCGTCATTCCCCCGAAAACGATCGGCAACCCGATCGTCGCGACCCCAACGACTGCGACCAGAAACACGGCCAGAAACGCTCTGAACCCGTCCGTCGATCGCAGCTTTGTTTCCGATGACATATAGGTAGACCTCCAACTGGAAGTGCTTAAAGGTTAATTTTCCAAACCATGCATCGATGGATTCAGCTCTCGCTATCAGTAATCCACACCAAAATTATCACGATAAACGACGGGTATGTGGCCAGTGAATCGCTCGGAGGAGTACCCAGATCCGTCGCCTCGAGGCGTTCGCCGGCATCTCGAGCGCGCTCGAAGTCCGACCGTGGGACCGCTCGCTATCGACAACCTCTTTCGCTCGCCGCGGTCATATCGAGTATGACCGATTATTTCGAAGTGCACGAGCGCGACGGGGCCGCGCGCGTGGGCGAACTCCGCCTCTCTTCGCCGGTGACGACGCCCGCACTCGTCGACGACGTCCTCGAGGACGCGGGTTCGCTCTGGAGCGCCGACCGGGACCTTCCCGCGGGTGACGAGTCGCAACTCACCGTGCTCCCCCATCGGGCGTTCCCCGGCGGCACCGCCGAGGAAGTCCAGGAATCCTTCGCCGTCGACGCCCCCGACGTCGAGTATCCCAGCGTCGCTGTCGTCTCGAGCGAGAGCGTCGAATCCCAGGGAACGGACGCCTACGCCCTCTCGAACGTCCAGTCCGTGATGGGCCATGGTGCAGCGCTAGTCGAGGCCGTCGTGGCCGTCCGGGAGGCGATCCCCGCCGACACCGCCCTGCTGTTTTCCGGCGTCGCGACGCCGCGGAACGTCGCCCTGCTGGCCTACGCCGGCGTCGATCTCTTCGACGAGACCGCGGCCGTCGTGAAGGGCACCGAGGGCCGCTATCTGACGACCGACGAGGCGTACTTCATCGAGGACCTCGAGGAGCTCCCCTGCTCGTGTCCCGCCTGCCAACAGCCCCGCGAGGAGTTTACGCGCGAGGACTGTGCGAACCACAACGTCAACGCCCTCGAGGCAGAACTGGCGATCGTCCGCCGTCGGATCCGGGACGGCCGGCTTCGGGACTACATCGAGGGACAGGCCCGCCACGACCAGTGGCTCACCGCCGCGATGCGCGAACTCGATTCGCAGTGGGGGTATCTCGAGGAGCGCACGCCCATCCTCCGCGATGCCCAGATCGACGCCGCGTCCGCGGACACCCTTCGCCGGGTGGAGATCCAGCGCTTCGCCGACCGGGTGACGACGCGGTACCGGAACCGCTTCCAGAATCCGCTCGTGCTGGTCCCGTGTTCGGCCGCAAAGCCCTACAGCGAGTCCCAGAGCCACCGACAGTTCCACGACGCGATTCAGTGGCGCGCCCACCTCGTCTCGATGACCAGCCCCATCGGCGTCGTCCCGCAGGAACTCGAGACGACCTACCCCGCCCAGCAGTACGACACTGTCGTGACCGGCCGCTGGTCCGAAGACGAAAAGCAGTTCGTCGCCGACGTCCTGCAGCGCTACCTCGAGCGCAACGAGTATCCGGAGATCATCGCCCACGTTCCCGACGAGGGCTACCGCGACATCGTCGAACGCGTCGAGGACCGACTCGAACTCGATATCACCTACACGGTCGCGGACCATCCGACCGACGACGAGTCGCTCGCGAACCTCTCGCAAGCGCTGTCGGGCGAACTGAAGTACCCCAAGCGCGAGCGCGAGCACAACACCGTCCGCGCCCTCGCGGACTACCTGCTGGGCGACGGTGCCGGCGACGACCTCTTCGAGGACATCCAGACGACCGGTCGCTACCCCAAGATCCAGGTTCGCGATCGCGAGGAGACCCAGCTCGCGACGATGGTTCCCCAGTATGGCACCCTGTCCTTTACGCTCGCGGGGGCGAGACAGTGGCTCGAGAGCGACGCGCCGACGAAGCGCGTCGAGATCGACGGCTTCGTCCCGCACGGCAGCGTGCTCGCGCCGGGCGTCGTCGACGCCGACGAGGACATCCGCGTCGGCGACGAGGTGGTCGTCGAGGGACCGAAGGCGTTCGCCGTCGGCCGCGCCGAAATGTTCGGCCGCGAGATGGCCGAGAGCACGCGCGGTATCGCCTGCGAAATCCGCCACGTCGAGGAGAAGTGAGAGGGAGCAGTATCCCCACCCGAGCAGTTCGTGATTCTCGATTCGGTCGTGTCTCTCGGCCCCCTATTCCGAATCCCTGACCGTCTCCGAGACTCCCCGCTGAGTCGGCGGCCGGGTTACCGGTTCGTCGCGTCGGTCCCGCAGTCACGGCGCTCGGAGACGGTCTCTCGACAGGACGGACACCGATAGCCGTTCACGAATCGGTTGACGGACCGACCACACTCCGGACACTCCCAGATGCTCGAGTTCGACGTTCCCGTCACTGTCAGGCCCTGATTCCGACGAGACGGAAAGGTGTTTCCCACCGTCTCAGCTCGAGAGAACCGACCCGACGCCGGAGTCGCCGGTCGCGACGGACGGCCCCGCCGGCCCCGTTCCGTCGCTCGGCCCCGTTCATTGATACGTTGGGGCGTCGTAGTACCCGATATGAAGACGACGCACCGACTGACGCTCGCGGGCGCGTTCGTCGTCCTTTCCGGCGTCGCCAGTCTTCTCGCGGCACCGGAGCTGTCCGACCCGCTCGTGACCCACTGGAACGCCGCCGGTGAGCCGGACGGGACGATGTCGAAGACGCTCGGTCTCGCGTTCGTTCCCGTCCTCTCGGCGGCGCTGGTTGCGCTCCTCGCAGTGGTCCCTCGCATCGACCCGCTCGGTGAGAACGTCGACGCGTTCCGAGCCGCGTACGACTGGTTCATCGTCGCCTTCGCGGGGTTCATGTTCGTCCTCCACGCCGGCATCCTCGCGTTCAACCTCGGCTACGAGTTCGATTTCACGCTTCTCATCCTCGGTTCAGTCGCCGTCCTCTTCTACGGCGTCGGCGCATTGCTCACCCGCGCGGAGCCCAACTGGTTCATCGGCATCCGCACGCCGTGGACGCTCAGTAGCGAGGCAGTCTGGGAGCGCACGCACGAACTCGGCGGCCGGCTGTTCAAGCTCACCGCGGTCATTTCGCTGATCGGCCTCTTCTTCGGGGAGTACGCCGTCTACTTCCTCGTCGTCCCCGCGCTCCTGACGGCCGCGATCACTACCGCGTACTCGTACTATCTCTACGAACGTCTCGAGCGCGACACGGAGTCCTCCTCGAATGCCGGCGTCTGAGATCGCGCTCGGAAACGCCGCCACCGTGCGCCTTCGACCCGGAACCGTGCCGGAAAGCCGAGTCGCTCGAGACGGGTCACTCCCCGGAACGGCCGGGACACGACTTGAGCAGGTGCTCGTGATAGACGGCCGCCGGGACCCGTTCCCCGCAGAGGTCACACTCGCGGACGTCGCCGTCGCGTTCGTCGGTCACAATCAGTAGTGTCGCCCCTATCGAGATAATTGCCGTGCTTCGTCTGCATTTTGCCGTCTGAGTGTCGTTCGATACGGCCCCGAGAAGGCCCGAGACGCCGTTCGTCCCGGTTTCGAACCGGTCAGTTCCCGCGACCGACTGTCAAATCGTATATTTGTATTATATGCCTACACGACGTACATAGTACTGGTGACGCAGATGAACAGTATCACAGCACCCACCGGAGACGACGAGGGCTACGCCCTCGAGAACGACTGGCGCCCCCTCGCGATCGCGGGCGGGATCGTCGGGCTAATCGGGATCCTCGCGATGGCCGCCCCGGCCGTCACCGGGCTCTCGGTATCGATCGCGCTCGGAGTACTCCTCGTCGTCGGCGGAATCGTCCACGGCGTCCACGCGTTTACGTCGCGGGGCTGGCGCGGATCGATCTGGCAGACGACGCTCGCGGCCGTCTCGGTGCTCGCCGGACTAGCCGTCCTCGCGGCCCCCGCGATCGCGCTCGTCACGCTGACGCTCGCGCTCGTGGCGTACCTGGCGATCGACGGGATCGCGGAACTCGCGACGGCCGCGCGAATGTCCGGGTCCCGCGGTCGAACGTCGGTCGCCGTCAGCGGCGTCATCGCGCTCGTCCTGGCCGGATTCCTCTGGATCGGCTTCCCGGCCACCGCGGCGTGGGCCGTCGGCCTGCTCGTGGGCGCGAACCTCCTCGTGACCGGGCTCTCGATGGTGGCCGTCGCGATGGCCGCTCGGCGTCCAATGGACGACGTGACCCCGCCCGCGACCGAGCCTCGCGGCGCGTAATTCGTTTTGCCCGTTCGAACGGACTGATGCGAGTCACACTCGGACGGTAGTGTCACTCGAGTTTCGGCGGATCGCCCCGAAGTGTCCGTGCGCGAAGTGAACGATGGGAAGAACCGACATTCAACGGGGGGAAATAGATTACAATTCGGGAACTGTGTGTATGGACTGATACATTCTATTTATTACTCCACGGGGGTATTCATCGGTAATGGATTTGCAGGAGGAAGCACTTATTCGGCTGCTTACGGACACCGCTAATCGAGCGATTTTGACCGTTCTCGCTAACGCTTCTCACGGGCTCTCTGTGACCGAACTTTCCGAACGACTCGTTTCGGAGGACGAGGGTGAATTCGACCAGACGGTCATCTCGCTCCATCACAACTATCTCCCCCGCCTCGACGAAGCGGGATTGATCGAGTACGATCGCGACGAAAACGTCGTCACCGAGGGGAGCTACTCGGCGGCCGATGCCGAATGGATGAACGTCGATGTGCTCGACGAACTGCTCTCACAGTGTGGAACGGGACGCGGAGCAGACGAGCGGACTGTTGGACGACTCGAGGGTCGCGAATCCGTGTACGAGTATTGTCGGGAATTGGCCGATAGAGCGACTGACGAACTGTTTCTTATCTATGCCTCTGACGAGTTACTCGACGAAGAGTGTCTCCCGCACGCAGAGAATGCCATCGATCGAGGAGTCGCGTTGCACGCCGGAACGAAAAGCCGAGAGGCCCGAGAGTTCTTTCGAGAGTGGCTTCCCGACGCGACGATATGGGAGCCACAGATGGACTGGATGTACGAACAGTCGAGCTACCCCAGGGTGAGTCGACTGATCATCGCCGATCGAGAGACGGTCGTCGTCGGTCTCTGGGACGAAGACGCGGACGGGACGAAAACGGAGATCGCGATGACCGGTGACGGAACGACCAATCCCCTAGTGGTCCTCGTTCGTGAACTGCTCGGCCCTCGACTGGACCACCTCGATTACCAGAGTGACGATTTCTTGGGAGCCCTTCCGTTTGAAACGTGACCGGGAGTATCCGGTGCAACTGACCGGGTCGATATCGACGACGTGGCCGGAGTATCATCGCCGATCACGACGACGTGCTGTACTCTCGCGAACACCTCGTCGACGGGGTCGACCGCGAAGAGACCGGTTCGGCCCGCAGACGACACCTATTCGCCGAACATCGAGTTGAAGAACTTCCGTTCCGCCGTTCGAAGGTGCTGGTTGAAGGTGGCGGGCGCGATACCGAGGCGCTCGGCGATCTCCTCGCCGGTGCTGCCCCGCGGCCAGTCGAAGTAGCCCGCGAAGTAGGCCGTCTCGAGGGCCGCCCGCTGTTTCTCGGTCAGTTCGTCCTCGAGGACGGACGACGAGCCGCTGTCGCTGCGCTCGCTGCGTTCGGTGGTCCGCTGTGCGAGATAGGTGACGTCGTCGCGCTGGGTCCTGATGAGTTCGATCATCTGGCGGGTGTCCCGGCCACGCGGGAGTTCGACGACGAACCGGAACTCCCCGTCGGCGATCGTCGCCTCAGCGACGCGGCCGCCGTGGGTGGCGATCGTCTCGAACAGGCTGACGGCGGCGGGTGCGACGAGTTCGAACTCGAACTCGTCGCGTCGAGCCGTGAGCAACCGAACGTCAGTGATGCCGTCGGTTCGGTCGACGGTTTCGGTGAACGTCTCCTGCGAGACGCCGTGTGCCGAGCCGTAGGCCAGAAGCGTCTCGTCGCTGCCGACCAGTTGTTCGAACTCGATCGTACACGACTCGGTCGCCGAGAGCTCGACCAGTTCCTCGGCCATCGCCTCGACGCGGAACTCGAGTTCGATGACGGCGTCGCTGACGAGTGCGTCCCGGCGTTCGATCGCGGTGATCGCGTGGGCGATGACGTCGCCGATCCGGCCGAGAACGTCGGTTTCGGGCCCCTCGAACGATCGCGGTGACGACGAGTAAACGTTCAACACGCCGTAGACGAGATCCTCGTGGGTGATCGGAATCGCGACCGACGATCGGTAGTTGCGGGCGCGTGCCGCCTCCCGCCACGGCCCGAACTCGGGAGCCGTGCCGGCGTCGTTCATCACCTGAACCTCCCCGGTTCGGATCGCCGTTCCCGCCGGCCCCCGTCCGCTCTCGTCGTCCTCGTCGACGGTGACGTCGATCTCCTCGAGGTATCCGTCCTCGACGCCGGCCGCCGCGTTCGGGACGACGCGGTCGCTGCCGGGGTTGACGCTGCCGATCCACGCGAATCGATAGGCGTCGGACTCGGCGAGTCGGTCACAGACCTCCTGTTCGAGTTCCGCGCGCGTCTCGGTCGTGATCACCGCGTGGGTGATGTCGTGGCCGATCCGGTTGAGCCGGTTGAGCGCTTCGAGTTGCTCGCGCTGCTGGCGGCGTTCGCGCTGCTGGCGGGCGCGCTCGATCGCGTGGTGGATCGTTCGCACCAGGAGTTCACTGGTCACCTCGTCTTTGACGAGGAAGTCCTGGGCACCGCGCTGGATCGCCTCCACGCCGACCTGCTGGTCCCGGACGCCGGTCAGGACGACGATCGGCGTCTCTCCCGCCTCCTCGTGGACCGTCTCGAGGGTGTCGAGCCCCTCGCTATCGGGGAGGTTCAGGTCGAGCAGGACGATATCGGTGGACGCCGATTCGATCGTCTCGAGGCCCTCCTCGAGGCGGGTTTTTCGGGTGATCTCGGGCGTCTGACTCGCCGTCTCGGTGGGGCTGATCCGCTGGGCGAGTTCCTCGGTTCCGCGGAGCATCTCCTGTATGAGACGGGCGTCACCGGGGTTGTCCTCGATCAGGAGGATGTGAAGCGCGTCCTCGGGGTCCGCGCTCTCCGCATCGGCGGTCCGGGTGTTCGTCTCGCTCATCAGTTGTCGACCTCCGGTGGGAGTCGGACGACCGAGAACCAGAACTTCTCGAAGGCGCGGACCGTCTGAATGAATTCGTCCGGATCGACCGGTTTCGTGAGGTAGGCGTTGGCGTGGAGTTCGTAGGACTTGACGACATCCTCCTCCGCGCGCGAACTCGTCAGCACGATCACCGGGATCGATCGCAGCACTGGATCCTCCTTGAGTTCCTCCAGAACCTCCTCACCGCCCTTGCCGGGCAGATTGAGATCCAGGAGGATGAGGTCCGGGCGCGGTGCGTCGGCGTACTCGCCCTCCTGGGAGAGAAACGCCAGCGCTTCGATGCCGTCGGAGACGACGTGGAGGTCGTTCTCGATCCGACCCTGTTTGAACGCCTCCTTGGTCAGCCGGACGTCGCCGGGATTGTCCTCGACCAACAGGATCTGTGCCGGCTCGGACCGGGATCGCTCTGGCTTACTCATCGGTCACTGGTTCCGTCGTCGAATCGGTCTCGGCGTCGGCCTCGCTGGCCGGCGCGCGTTCCACCGCGTCGTCCGCGTCGGGCACCGTCGACACCTCGATCGTAAACGTCGACCCCTCGCCGGGCTGGGAATCGACGCTGATCTCGCCGCCGACAGACTCCCGTCGCTCGTCTGTCGAGCCCGGCCTCACGCTGTTCGGCCGGACGCCGTGGCGCTCGGCGATTCGCTGACAGAGCGCGAGTCCGATACCGGTGCCGTCGTACTCCTCGCGACTGTGGAGTCGATCGAACACCCGAAAGATGCGATCCGTGTCGCTCGAGTCGATCCCGATCCCCCGATCGTGAACTGAGCCCCTCCATATAGACCCAGTATTCTCGTCGAATACGGATATACGTGGGGCTCCATCGCCAGAATATGTAATCGCGTTATCGAGCAGGTTCTGGAACAGCTGGCGGAGCTGTCCAGGATCACCGTAGACCCGCAGCAGCGAGTCGACGCTGGTCTCGGCGTCGGTCTCGTCGATCCGCACCTCGAGGTCGTCGGCCAGCAGCCCGTCGAGATCGGGCGACTCGAGGGCCCGCTGACCGAGTTCCGCGAGGGGGGCCTGCCGGCGGACGCGGGAACGGAGAACATCTGCTGTAGAATCGGAAACAGTCATGTACGATCAACACACGGGCTGACGGTGTAAACCTAGCGCTGAAACTCATCTCGAGTCGTTTTCTCACGTTTTAGTGTAAATAAATATAGATGATCGGTAGCCGTCGGTCTCCACAGTCGGCACTCGCCAGTTCC
Source organism: Natrinema sp. H-ect4 (assembly GCF_041894845.1). Lineage (NCBI taxonomy): Archaea > Methanobacteriati > Methanobacteriota > Halobacteria > Halobacteriales > Natrialbaceae > Natrinema > Natrinema sp. H-ect4. The sequence continues at coordinate 7,104 of NZ_JBHDYC010000030.1, read as the reverse complement.
CGCGGTCAGTCGACGAACGTCGACAGCCGGACCGTCCGGCCGTCGCGCAACGACCGCCGGATCCGGGTGCGGTCCCAACCCAGCGGCGAGACGACGCTCTCGCAGGCCCGCACGAGCAGCGTCGCGTAGTAGTCGGCGTCGTATTCCGAGGGCTCCTCGAGCGCGAGTCGGACGCGCTCGGGACCGCGCGAATCGTCGTCCACGACGACGTACTCGACCGACTGGCCGGGGTGGCGATCGATTCCGCGGCGGTCGTACCGCTCGAGCGCGGCCACGGTGTGGGTCCGCCGGCCGTAGTCGGCGAGGGACTTCGAGACGCGGTTCGTGATCGCGAGCGCCGCCGGATCGACGCATCCCTCCCGAAGTTCGTTCAATCGTCGGCCGAGCACGTCACAGACCGCCTCGGGATCGCGCTCGCGGTCGAGCGCCTCGACGAACGCGCGCTGCCCGTCCGCGACGAACGCCGGCGTACTCCGCTGGCGCAGTTCGATCCCGCGGAACTTGTACTCGCCGCTCGTTCGCTTGCCGAAGTATTTCGTCAACGCGCCCGCGGACGCACCTCGCGCGCGTGTCCTCGTCCCCTCACCAGCACGCGTCGAATCGGGGCTGGACCCCTCGCCGGAGCCGACACCCCTGATCGAGTCGCGCAACGGCACGAAACACACCCACTCGTAACTGCCGTCGTGCTCGAGGGGGATCCCGGTCGTCTCGGAAACTGCGCCGATCACGGCCTCGAGCGGCTCCGGCTCGTCGACCCGCGGCGTCACCCAGAGGCTGTCGACGATGCCGTGGACGATCCGCCAGCCCGCGTCCTCGAGCCGGCGTTTGGCAGTCAGGGCGATCTCCCGAGCGTAGGCGTTGATCGCCTCGTGGCACTCGATCCGACCGAACTTGGCGTTTCGGTAGCCCTGATAGCCAAAACAGGAGACGAGGACCCACTTGATCGCGCCCGACTCGGCCCGGAGTCGCGCGGCCTCCTCCTCGGGGAGATCGGTCTCGAGTCGCCGCTTGATCTCGGCCCGTTCGGCAATCAGGGGCTCGAGGACGGCGGGGAGAAACCCGTCGGTCTCGCAGATCTCGTACTCGAGTTCGGGAACGCGATGCGTCCCGGCGGCGGACTCTCCGGTCGCAGCCGTCCCGTCGGCGGCGGACTCGTCGGTTGCAGCCGCCTCGTCGGCGGCCCCGCAGTCACAGCCGACCGTCTCCGGACTGACGTTATGCTCGCAGATGATCCGCGGATACAGCGACGCGAAGTCGATCTCGTGGACGTTCTCGTGGAAGCCGACCTTGGGAGCGAACGTGAAGCCGCCGCGGTCGGCCGCGTGCAGCGTCTCGACGTCGGTGAAGCGCTCGGGTTCCCACTTGTTCCACGGCGCGAGCACGCCCCGTTTTTGCCGGGCCAGCCGGATCTGTCTCGAGGTCAATAACGTGCCGATACTTCCCCACGCGGCTTCCTGTAGCGGGCGACCCGTCCGCTCGACCATGTAGCGGATCCCCGCCAGCCCCGACTGGTGCCAGAGGAAGCTGTTCGACGTATCGACGATCGCCCGCCCCGGAATCCGGTACCGCGCGGGCGAATGACCCACCTTCCCGTAGCTCGCGTACGTGTTCTCGCCCGCGAGCGCGGTCCACCCCGGCAGCCGTCCGAGGTGAACGTCCGCGAGCCCCAGCGCCTCGGCATGGCGCTCGAGCAGCGGAATCAAATCGGCGTGGCTCACGACGAGGACATCGGGATCTCGCTGCTCGAGGCGGCGCTGGCACGTCCGCAGCGCGCGCGTCGCATCGCCGTCGACGGACTCGCCCTCGATTTCCAGCGCCGACACGTCGTCGTCGGCCAGCGCGGCCTCGTCGAGGGCGAGTCGGAGCGTCCGCAGGTCGCGCGTCGGCGTCGGATCGAGCCCGCGGTCGAGACAGTACCGAAACCCCGGCGCGAGGTCCACGTCGAACAGCCGAACTGCTCCGGGGGCGTGGGCCTCGCGTGCGTGGACGCCCCGAATTTCGCGGGCCAGCGTCCAGACCTCGCCGACCCGCTCGAGGTCGGCTCGCAGGACTCGACTTCGCTCGCCCGCGTGGGCCTCGTGGAGGCTCGTCGGCCGCCGCTCGGAACGGGTCGCAACGACTTTGGGATCCGCCTCGAGGCGCTCTCGCAGGTCCGCGAGCGCGTCGTTCGGGCCGGAGACGAACACCGACGGAGTGTAGTCCTCGACGACCGCGGGCTCGGCACCCGACTCGGTCAGGGTCCACTCGCGGACGATGCCGTCCTCGAATTCGACGGTGTAGGGGCTCATTCGTCGGCTTCCCCGGTGGCGTCGCGCGCTCGCGACTCGCGAGGGTCGCGATCCGTCTCGTCCTCGAGCGCCGCGAGCTCCTCGCGCAACCGACGCAGTTCGACCTCGTGGGCGAGCAACAGCGACAGGACGAACGCCCGCTCGGGCTCGGGCGGGTTGGCGTACCCCGCCGCGTCGGCGAACGCCCGGGCCCGGTCGAACAGCCGGTCGAAGTCCCCCTGGTGCTCCCGGCGCAGCGCGCGGCCCATCGGCTCCCACTCCGACTCGAGTCGACGGAGCGCATCGCGGTAGGTCGGGTTCGTTCGCCCCATCAGGGGCCCACCTCGAGCAGCCCCCTGTCGTGGGCGGCGACGACGGGATCGACCGCGTCCACGGCACCGCAGATCTCGACCCAGTAGGGGATCGTCGTCTGCCAGACATCACCGTGCCAGTAGCCCGCCGTTGCGCCCCCCGCGTTCGAGTCGTCGTCCGCATCCTCGAGTCGGAGCCCTTCTCGCGTGCGCGTACACTCGATTTCCGTCTCAGCGTAGTCGGCGACCGTCTCCGAGGCAGCGGTAGCGTCGAGATTACTCCCGTCGTCGGCGCTCGTCAGGAGTACCGGGCAGTCGAGAACGGCCCCGAGTTCGGAGAGGATCTCGAGGGTCGCGGCCAGCAGGTCCTCGCGCTCCCACGCCGCGAGGTCGTCGTCTCGGTAGAGAGCGGCGACGTTCGGCGCGACGAGCAACTCGGTCGTCGGCTCCGCCCGCCGCGCGACGGTCCGTACCAGCGAGTGGTGCTGGTAGGCGGTAAACGCCCGCGCGACCCGCACCCCCTCGAGGACGCGCGGATTCGACGCGGCGTCGTACAGTGCGTGGGTCGAGGCCACGTTTCGCGCGTCGATCCAGTAGGCCCGCCCGGGGCGGTCGCCGCCGGTCGCGCCGTCGGCCAGCCGATCGCAGACCAGTCGGTGAACGATCCCCGACCGCGGTGACGGAACCTGTAACAGCGTTACGCCGGGCTCGAGTTCGAGTCGGTGCATACGTGCAGCCTCGAGCGAGCGCCCCATAAGCGGCGGAACACCGTTTCCGATAGTTCCGATACTCCGTCGACTGCCCCAAACAGCGGCGTTCGGGCTGCTCGAGGGAAGGTTCCGTTTCCGTTACGGTTTCCGAAACCGCTCAGATACCTCGTCGGGAGCGATCCCCGTGAGTGGCGCTTTGGACTGCTGACACCGAATCGGCCGCCGTCGACCTGCGATCGGTCGTTCACCGCCGTCTATTCGTCGTCGTTCCTCCGTACCCATCACTCGTCGTTCTCGTCGTCCCCGCTATCCTCATCGACGAGCCGATAGGTCCGGCCCCGGCGCTTGCCAACGGCCTCGACCAGATCGTAGTGGACCATCTTCGTCAGGTAGTTCCGCAGGGTGCGGTTCGTCTTCGGCTCGTCGACCCGACGCTCGTACTCCTCGTACAGGTCGCCGGGTTCGATCTCGCCCGCGTCAGCGATCACGTCGTAGAGCACCCGCTGATGTTCGATCAGCCCCTCGACGGTTTTCCGGCGGATCGCCGTCCGCGCATCCGGGATCGCCGCCTCGAGCGCGTCGTCGGTGATCGACGCCAGGCCCTGGCGCTCCGCGCGACGGGCGGCCGATCGCAACACCCCGATTCCGACGCGGGCGTCGCCCGAGGCGGCGTCGGCGACCGTCCGTAGCTGGGAGTCGGTTACCACGCCCGGCTCGAGGGCCTTCTCGGCTCGTTCGGCGAGGATCGCCGCGAGTTCGTCGGTACCGTACCGGTCGAAGCGGACCCGAGTACCGGCGTGAAACCGCGAGCGTACCCGATCGTCGAAGCTCGCGAACAGCTCTTCCTCGCGGTTGGCGATCAACACGGGCGAAACATGGCCCAATCGGTGGAGGTCGTACAGCGCGGCCGTCTCCTCTAACTGATCGACCTCGTCCAGAATAACGACGATCGGCTCGTCGTCGGTCCGAGAGAGCCGCTCGAACAGCTCGTCTTTCGGCGTCGAGCGATGGACGTCGACGGCTCGGTCGACCCCCTCGAGGATCCGGTAGAGGACCCGAAACCGCGTATACTCCTGCCAGCAGTTGACGTAGGCGACCCGCACTGCCGGCTCCTGTTCGCGCAACTGGGCCAGCGTGTACCGGGCGATACAGGTCTTGCCGACGCCCGTCGGCCCGAAGAGGAAGGCCGGATCCGGTCGGCCGTCGGACAGCAGCGGCTCGAGGGTCTCCGAGAGGAGGTTCACCTCGTCGTGGCGGTGGACCACCTCGCTCGGCACGAAATCCTCACGCAGGACGCGGCCGTCGACGATCACACCGAATCGGTTGGGTCTCGAGGATATTAAACGACGCCGGGCCGGTTCCGAAACTTCCGAAACCGGCCTCGATTCGATATCGCAATATATCATTTATGGCCGAGAAATTCACGTAAACGGTAGCACGCGTGGGGACAGACGGTACACCGCGTGTACAGGCCTGAATCAGCGGATTGTCGCCGCGTTGCTGTCCGTCCATTACGAACTCGGCGGCATCCGAACAGCGCTGGAAACCTCGGCGCATCACCCTGGTGGGACCGCAGTATCGGAAACGAAGGGGTTCGTTCATCGATCGACATCGGGGTTTGCGGCCTCCGGAATGCGGTTCCCAAAACGGCGGTCGTCGAAATCCCGTGCACCCTCACCGACGAACGTAGCGGACCGGTCACCGATGAGACGGTGATCCGACGAGTGAGCGACGGCCTACTGGTCGAAACGGTATTCACCCCCGTCCGAATGCTCGCGTTGCCAGATCGAGACGAGACGCGAGATCGGAACGAACTGCGAGCCCGACAAGTGAGCCACGCTATCGGTCGGTCGCGGGTAGCTGCCCGGAATAGAGCGGGATAATCGCCTGGAGCCGAAATCGAACCGGAACGAGCGAAACCGACTGCTCAGCCGATCGCGAACAGGTTGTTGATCGCATATACCCCCGGTTTGTGGCCGTGAAAGTGCCAGGTTCTCGGGCACGGACACGGGAGTCTCGACCGTGTGGGTATCTCGCAGGGAGACGATACTTGAGCCCACCTCCGGCCAGTCGCGACACCGTCTTCTGAAATCGACAGCCGCGTGAGGGGATGACTATCAGTCGACTGCGTCACTGCGATCCGTTCTCGAGGAATGAAAACGAGAACGAATGTTCACCCGCACGAGACGGGAACCGTTCCTCGTGGTGAGCCCGAGTACCACCCTCGAGAGGTGGGAGTCGTGACGCCGGTTTAAGGCGAATACTCACTGGACCATCGGACGCGAACGATCGATATCGGGTTGGAGCAGTCTCGGTCGGACGGAACGCAGCATCCGTCTCGGAGACAGGCACTCGAGCGCTCAGTTCGGTACTCGGATGGACCGTTCCCGGAATCGACGAACCTATTGCGGTCTCCTATCGGTCGTCCAGCTGTGACTCGAGTCCAGTACTACCCGCTCGCTCACCATCGATAAACTTTATACCGCTATACCAAATCGCGCTGCTCGACCGTCACCCTCGGTCGAAGAGACCGGGACGGCTAACGCGAGATTGGCCCGACATGACCGGCGTGAGGAAGCGTCGAAACGACTCGAGCTGACGAGCAATGAGTCGCTTCGCAGCGGGGGCTCGCTGACAGCAATCGATACGGATCGCATACTAATGCCGTCAGTCGGCGGGGTCGTCCGTATGAGCATGTATCCGACGGACTCGTTCGAGAGCGATATCCAGCGGCGAGTGTACGAGTACGTCGAGCGGAACGGTGCCGTCACGCCGGCCGAGTTGGCCAGGTCGATCGAGATCGACGGCGGTCGAGCCCACTCGAAACCCGCCCGATCGGGTGCGTATACCGAAACGGTACCGCCCGCACCGGACGACCTCCGAGCGGCGCTCGAGGCGCTGCAAGCCGACGGCTACCTGACGGAAGACGATGGAAAGCTCCGGATCGCGCTCTCGGCCACGACCACGAGTCTCGAGTGCGAGGACGAAATCGTCGCGATCCGACCGGCGCGCGAGGAGGACCGGGCGGGCGTCGTCGAGACGATGCGGACGGTCGCCGACGACGGGACGTACGTCGTTGCCGAGAACGTTGCGACGGAACTCGAGCGGGAGCGGGCACTCGTCCGGGCCAACGAGGAACGATCACGGATCGTGTTCGTCGCGGTCCGCGGGCAGGAGTCGGACGGGGACGACGCCGAGACGGAAGGCACTGAATCGGACGAGGGTACCGAAGCGGACGGTTCCGAGACAGCGGAAGGTGCCAAGCCGGACGAGTGCGCACCGATGGGAGACCGGGAGGTCGTCGGCTGGCTCCATCTCGACGCTCCCGAGCTCCAACCGCTCCGGCACACGGCCGAAGTGACCGTCGGAGTCGATCCCGGATTTCGGCGGCAGGGGATCGGCTCGTCGCTGCTCGAGTACGGCCTCGAGTGGGCGTCCGACGCCGGCTACCAGAAGCTCTACCAGAACCTGCCGGCGACGAACGAGGCCGCGATCGAGTTCCTCGAGGAGAATGGCTGGCGGCGCGAGGGTGAACACGAGGGGCAGTACTGTCTCGACGGCGAGTTCGTCGACGAGATCATGCTGGCGACGTGGCCCCAGTCGTGAGGTCCGGTTCGTGAAGGGAGAGACCAGTCGTAGCGACGAAAAGCGTTCTGCTGTTGCTGGCAACAGGGAATCACCACGTCCTCCCCAGCCGATTGCTGCTCACGGGCGCTGCGGGACGGTTTCACCGTCCCGACAGTCGCGGCGCAACGCGCCGCGCACTGCCCGTTCGCATGGTTCGCGGAACCGCCGGTTCCGCGCTAACGCTCGGTC
>NZ_JBHDYC010000026.1:0-40869 GCF_041894845.1 Natrinema sp. H-ect4 | reverse complement strand
GACGAGGACGATGAACCGAGTCTCGCGACTGTAGGGCTCGTCCAGGCGAGTGGCTCCCTCGAGGAGCAGCTCGTATTCGCGTTCGTCGAGGGCGTCTTCTTTCGAGTGACGCGTCTTGTTCGTCGACCGCAGCGCCGAACTCATCGCGACCACCCGGAAAGCAGACCCTTCGTTTTTGTACTGTCGGTACTCCTAAGTCGTCGGAGTGACTCCGTAAGCTTGCTTCGCATGGGGTTACTCGCGAAGCACGAGGTCGGCTGTTCATGCAGCCGGCCTTTCTGAATTAGACATCCAGAGAGGCGTCCGTGCTTCTACCCACCCCTACGTGGGGGTCACGTTTAATGGTTATTCTACCAGACTGAAAGTGGTCAGTGACTATCATCGGATCTGGTAGGAGGCACATCAGTCGGGAGTTTTATCTTTAGCTCAGATTATGGCCCCAGTTTCAATGAGTAACAACCGCAAGACGGCAGTGCTTTACCCCGATACTCCCCCTCCACTCTCTCACTCGAGCTACGTACTCAAGATGAGAGATAAACCACATACGGCGATACGGAATATGAATGTCCAGCAGAAACCCCTATGGAGAGGTTCCGCCCGAGATCGATGCGCTAGAGCGCTCACTCGGGCGGCTAGCATCGTTGCGCCGAACAGTGATAGTTCTAGGCCAGCATTATGAGCATCCTCACGCACGTTTGCAAGATCGACTTCCCGAACAGTTCCGACGAATACTACCGGTGTCTCGACCGGAAATTGGCAGAACGGTGGCCAGGCATGACTGCAATTAGAATGAGACTCCTCCAGGCGACCGCGATATCGTTCCTGATCGGTGGGCTGGCGTTCGCCCTCGAGGGTAACGCGATCTACTCGATCGGTGCCATCCTCGTGACGAACCTGGTGCTGCTCGCAGATATCGCTGCAGTGGCACAGATCGAGCTCTCGTCTGGTGGCTTGACAGTCAAGATGCAGGACGACGAGACCGACGAAGACGACCAGTAATAGGATCCCATGATCGACATCCTGCAGAACCCCGAACTCGTAGCGACAGCTGTAACGCTCCTGCTCGGAATCATCGACGCGCTTCGGCGGTACCGGAAGGACGAAACGCTTCGACTCCACGAGCTCCCGCTCGTCGAGATCAGGGCGGTGTTCGAGGCCATCCGGAAACGACTGTGTACGATCAGCAAGCCAGACCACGAGTCGTTCATCGCGAAGGACTACGATGTCTCGCGTCTCACTCGAGAACTCGGAAAGCAGGGCGTCAAGCCCGGCCACACCTTCAGCTACGTCTACGACGGCGAGGTTTTCAACGGCATCATGTACTTCTACGACCCAGACCGGGACCTGCCCCACCGGCAGATCCACGTCCGGGCGTTCCCGCACGTCGATGGGCTCGAGTTGATGTGCCACGAGGAGCCCCACTGGTACCATCATCCCGTGGCCCACGTGCGGAGTAAGGATATGCAGTTCGAGCCAGCGATCGAGTGGACGAAGCGCCGCCTCGAGAACGCGGTTCCGGTCGGCTATCCAGGGGATTAACCAACAACCGGGACGGTTTCCGTCTCGCAGTGCTGTTTCTGTTGGTTAAAGCGTAATCTGCGTCGGTGTGTTCTACCGACTACTCTTAAAATCGGAAAGTGGCAACGCTGTCACTCGTACGATGCTGATCCGGCACCACTCCCGCCGGAAACGGTCAGGTCATCAGGTGTCTCGACGATCTGGACAGTCGGACCAATCGGTTGTTCAACGGCCTCTCGCCATGCTTCCATCGCTTCCGCGAACTCTCCCCCGAGATCATCTTCGGTAGTATCTTCCATATCAGAGTATACATTTCGGGTGTGCTTGGTCCTTTCGGGACTCTAACTGGCCTCTGGCAACGCTATCACTCGCGAAGACCGAGGTCGTCGACGCGATCGAGGAACTCCTCGGCGTCCATGTCCTCCAGCTGCTCGAGGGCAAGATCCCACGCGACCGCTTGGAAGTGCCGGTACTTCTCCGGGCTGAAGTCGGCTTCCTTCTTGCAGGCGTACTCGATATCGTCGAACGCCTCCTGGACGTCGTCGTAGAGATCGGGATAGAGGTACGTCGGATACTCGTTCCACTTCTGTTTGATCGGCGTGGCGAGCTTCAGGTCGGACGGGTCGGACGTCCGGTCCGGTTCGGATGGTTCTCCCGGGTCCTGTGGTTCGGACGGTTCGGACGGTTCGGATGTATCGCTCGGTTCGGACGGGTTGACCTCGTCATCGATCCCACCCCAGCCGCCTGCCGAGTCTTCCCAGTCGTCGCTCATCGGTCGACCTCGCTCCCGATCAGGTCCGCGATCTCGTCGTACGTCTCTCGCGCTGCACGAGCTTGATCGTTATCGATCTCGAAGGTGTAGATCGTCTCACCCTCCTTAATCGCCTGGCTCAACTGCGTCGTCTTTCGGACCACGATCACTGGGAACGGCATCGTCTCGTCGATGGCCTCCACAGCTTCCTCGTGCTCGCTATTGTCTTCGACGCGGGATGCAATAACAGCAGTCGGGTTGACCGGGTAGGCCTCTCCGACACCCTGGATCTGCTTCCGGAGGATGGTGAGACTGTTCTGGTTCAGCTTCTCTGGAACGACCGGCATCATGATCGCGTCGGAGGCGACGATCGCGTTGTTTGAGAGTATCTTGAGATCTGGCGGCGTGTCGAGTACGATGAAGTCGTAGCCGTCCAGTCCCTTGAGGAGGATCTTGAGCCGTTCGTACGACCGCGGCTGGTCGGATAACTCGCTGATGTTCGAGGTACTCATGAACTGTTCCGTCGCCGGTAGTAGGTCGAACTCGTCGCGACCGATCACGAGCTCGGAAACGGGCGGACCAGAGAGCGCCTGCATCAGGCACGAGTAAAGCGTCGGTCCGACCGGGACATTATCCTCTTCTGGGAGGTAATATTCGTCAGTGTAGCCGTACGCGCAGGTCACGCCGCCGTGCTTGTCGAGGTCGACGAAGAGCGTCTCCCCGCGCTTCGCGAGCGCACCGGCCGTGTGAACCGCGTTTGTACTCTTCCCGGCCCCACCTTTCTGATTCGCAAACGCCACGATCGTTGGTTCGGCTGTCACGGATGTGCCACCTATCCGACCCGGTTCGGACGGGTCGGAGATAAAGATATGTCAGACGCTACCCGGTAGAATAGAGTTCTTCCCACGAGTCGTCGCCGTCCGGAGTCGGATCCCCGACTTCGTCCGGGTCCAGGTCCTGAAGCGTCCATCGCGCTGCGTTGTACTCCTGCATGACTCCCATCTCCTCGAGGCGATCACGAACGTCGCCTTTCTTCAGACAGTCGTCGAAGCCGACGACGGCACGCTGGCGGCGGAACGTCTCGACGACTCCGTACCCCTCGTAGACGTAGAGCAGCCAGAGCAACATCTCGATATCGTCAGGGCGCGGCCGATCGGCTTTCAGTTCGCTCTGGCAGGCTCTCGAGCACAGTCTCGTCGGCTTGTGCGGTTCAACCGAAAAGGTTCGACCGCAGACCTCGCACGAGCGGAGATCGTCGTCTTTGCTCAGTCCCTCTGCTCGGCAGTCCTGTGAGCAAAACCGTCGGTCGGCTTCCGACTTCGGCACCTCGAGTTCCGTTCCACAGGTTTCACACTCGAGAGTGACGCGGTTCCGCCTCGCCAGACCCATGCACTTTCTCGAGCAGTACTTCCCGGGCGCGTTCCGAGGGCTTTCGAACTCCCCGCCGCAGTGATCGCAGGTCGTGGTGTTCCGGATGCTCTCGCCGTGCGCTTTCGAGTGGTGGATCCGAAGCCCCTTCTTGGAGTCGAAGTCGTCGCGATCGCAGGTAGGACACTCGTGACTCATCAGTCACCTTCCGCCTCTACTGATCGACCGGTGTGGATGCTCTTTTCACAGGTCCCTCGCGTGATTACTCTCCCGCCAGTGTGTTCGAGATGGCTATAGAATGCCGTCCCGTTCACCACCTTCGTTGCGACTACACCTTCCCAGCCGCAGACCGGGCACTGGTCAGCATCGTTCTCAGACATCTCGATCATCCTCTTCGATCTCGACCGGGAACCAGCGCTGTGTCTCGCCGGCGATCTTCAGGCCAACCAACGGCGTGTCATCCTTACCCGGGAGACACTCCTCGTTTCCGATCTCAGCAGTCCGCCCCTCGCCCTCGAGGTAGTCGGGATCCCAGTCACCGGCTCGAGCGAGCGGAGAGATCCGGTGCCGTGGTTCGTCGCCTGTCCGGCGAGAGTCTGCAGTCTTCGTCGGCGCTCGAACGACCAGATGGTCAGCCTCGGCGTGTCGTTGTGGGAGCCAGAGACCGTCCTCGTAGACTGGCAGTGGCTCATGCTCGAGGCCGACGAGGTTGTGAACTGCTTTCCGGATCGACTCGACGTCGAGTTCGTCTTCGTCGAGCTCTTCGCGCGGAACGAGATCTGCGTTCGTGTCCCGGTGGACACCACAGCAGAGTTCGAGCGGGCCACATCCGTTCGGACAGCGCTCATCGTCAAGCTGCAGGGCCCGACACTGAGCGACTGTCGTCTTCCCGGTCCGCCAGATGAGGACCTCCGGGCCCGAGTCGATCGTGATCGGGTCGTGCTGCTGGGCGTGCATGTAACAGAGGTCTCCTTCGCTAGCCGACGATCGGCAGCGGCGACCGCCGGCCGCGATCGACCGGCAGCGCCCAGCGCTGTACTTGTACCGACTGTCGCTGGTTCCACTCCCCTCGTCGTCGATCTCTGGCTGTTCGATCCCACCGCCGAACTGTGATAGATCAGTCATCGTTCTCATCTTGCTGCCCGCAGTTTGCGCACGGTACGACTCGGAGCGGTTCGCCGCAGTCCTGACAGTGTCCGTCTGGGTAGCGCATCTACTCCACACCTCCGTCGCGGGTAGTCGATCGACCGCCATCCGTCGCGATCGCCGTCGCGGCCTCGACCTCGTCCGTCATCCACCCCATCTGGTTCCCGTTCCCGCCCTGAGCCTGCTCGACCTCCTGGAACGGGAACGAGATCTCGACCGCGGCCGGCCCGCGAAGTCGGTCGAAGACGCCTCGATCCTCGAGCGGGTCGCGGTACTTCCTCCCGAGAAGGATCTCGAGCTCGGCGTCTCGTGGATCGATCCCGCCGGTGGCCTCGTGGACCCACTGAGTTAGCTTCTCGTAGACTTGGAGCGCCCACTGATCGAGGAGCGTATCGACGATGTCGCCGGTCGGAAGTCGTTGGTCCGAGTCGACCGGGATGCCCCCGAGGTCGTCTGGCGTCCGTTCGTAGTACTCGATCTCCTCGTCGAACCGAAGCAGTGCGTGCTGGGCTGAGATGATTCGGCGATCGTCGCCGATCTCCATCCCGTAGTCGCGTTTGCAGGACCAGTACGCACCGCGGTAGAGTTCCTCCGCTGGAACCGGTTCGTCGACGTCGTACTTCGAGCCCGAGCACCCGACTGCGACGAGCTGGAAAGGGGCGCGATCGCGGTAGTCCTCGATGGCGTCTCGGACAGTGTAGCAGTATCCCATCCCCCACCCGACGCCGCCGACGTCGGCACGGCCGCGGTCTATGTTCTCGACCGACTGCTTCACGTCGACGAGGTCTTCACACGCGGTCGCGAGACGCGCCGGCATCAGGTCCGAGACGTGGACGTCCTCGAGTATGTCCATGAGGAGGCGATACAGCGGCCGGTCGTCTGCTTCGACGACGGTCGCGTCGCGGACACCGTGGACCCAGTGACTTGAGACGGCGAGGTTGCTGTTCGGGAGCTCGTGTTCTCGCGGCCTCGGGACATGTGTCGCGTCACTCATAGGCGATGTCCTCCTTCACGTGGTCGACAGCGTCCTCGAGGTCATCCGGAAGGTCCTCCGGATCGAACGCGAAGATCTCGGTCACCGGCTCGTTCACGCAGTACCGCTCGTACTTGTCGAGGATGATCTCCCGTCGAAGGTCCGTCTCGATTTCGATGCCGATCATCTCCCTGGAGTCGTGGCCGTAGCCAACAAGGTCGATCTCGCCGACGTTGTCCTTCGCTACTTCCGAGGCTACTCGGTAGCCAATCTCCCGGAGCGCCTTCGCCGCGACGGCCTTCCCGACGAGGTGGTCCACCGTCTCGGATCCACCGTTGAACGCTATATGATCCGTCTTCGAGTGGAGTTGCCAGCCGTTTCGGGTGAGCTCCATCCGATCCTGGTAGCTGTTCTGCTGGCGCTTCGTCATCGTCCATCACCCGAATCTACTGAGCGCATTTCACTGTCGTCAACCACTCCGATTTTATTCAGTTTCTCCAAGTGTTCATCACAGACGGGTAACGGTCCACGTGAGCTTTTTCCGTGCACTATCGCAGTCGGTTCATCGTCACACGCATAGCAGGTGTGTTCAGTACCGCTCGAGGACTCTTCCTCGCCGGCGTCAGATGGAGGCGCGACCGGGCCACTCGCCATACGACCGCGTACGGCATCCCCGACAGGCCGGCCACCGTCAGTCACGACCTCGTTGTTCGCCGACTCGAGTTTTTCTTCCGCGAGGTCGAGATCGTCGAGCGTGATGGTTGAGTGACCGCCGCGGAGGCACTCCTTCGTCGCCTGGATGGTGAGCTCCTTGATCTCCGCTTTCGTCTCGGCCCCGTAGCGCTCGGCTAGTGCTTTGGGCTGGAGGCCACGGCCGATACCGAGGCGCGCTTCGGTGAGGCGCTCTTGCCAGAGTTCTTCGACCGTCATGCCTCTTCACCATCGGATTCGGCGACTTGCCCGAGTTCGTTGTACTCGAACTCGGTCGGGGCTGTTCCGGTTGGATCGTTCTCGAAGCGCTTCTGGACGTCCTCCAAGAAGTCCACCGATGCGTCGAAGTGTTCACCCGGTTCAACATGATGTTTCCGCTCACCCAACTCGATTACGTCGTGTTCGTCGAGTTTCGGGAGATGCGTCTGGAACAACGGGACGTATACGGTCTTGCGTTTCCGGTCGGTGATCGTTGCGATCGCGTCGGCGAGGGCCCCGATTTCCATCGGGCCCAGGTTGTCCACGAGTTCAACGACCAGACGTCGGCGCTTGTTCGAGAACAGATGAAGTCCCTCGTCGATCGTCAGCTCACAGCTCACGGGATCGTCGGAGCCACGAAGTCTCTTGAAAAGGCTCACTGTCGCTCACCTCCATCGGTCGCGACGCCACGATCGCCGGCGCCATCGCCCTCGAGGAAGCACTCCATGCACGGGAGTGCATCGACGTCGGCGTCTGGCCCGGGGCACCCGTCGGTCCCGTTTCGGCATTCGTCGGACTGCTCGCCAACGCCGGCCTGGTTGCGGACGGCGTCGACGTCGGCTCGGGCCCAGCTGCCACCGCGACGGATCATAGCACCACCATCCCGAGGAGGATGAGGTAGCCACCGATGATCAACGCAAAGCCGATCGGGATCCGGATGTGCGGATTCTTCATTCGCTGCTCACCGGCGTGTCCGCCAGTTGCTGCTGTCCCTGGTCGTTCATCGCACGTGCGCTCTTGTCCACGCTCTCGATGTGCTTGCAGGCAGAGATATCCGCCGGCGTCGCACCCTCGTTGAACTTCGGCAGGTGTTCGGTGACGAAGTTCCAGCAGTGACAGACGTACGTCTCGATCTCGTCTTCGACCGCGTCGGCTTCGTTCGGGTGCTTCGACAGCGTCCCGATCTTAGTGACGAGATATCCCGTGTTCTCCTTTTGCTCCTTGACGCTCACCGTCGGGTAGCGCTCGAGGATGTCGACCGGATATCCTGCGTTTTCGACCCAGACGATCGGTTCAAGCCCCCCGTCGTCAGTCAGGTGCTCGTCGTCGAGTTCGGCACTTCGGATCATGCAACCACCATATGGTATGCCATGTTCGTACTGTTGTATGCAACGCTTACGCATAAGTTTAAGGGTAGCATACAAAGTCTTGAGAAATTATATATGGCCGAGTGTACCCGGGAAAACGCAGACTCAGAGATTGAGCACAGAAAAGAGCTACTCAGGTGTCAATGTCTGGTATGCAAGGATCGGCTACTGGAGTACAACGTTCGCGATCGGGAGGTCGAACAAATGTCGCTCGAGAACTTCTAGAGATCGCGGAGATCGTCGACGTCCAGTTCCCCATCGACGAACTCCTGACCGAGATCGGTGAGTTGGTATACACCTCGATCGACTCGTTCAACGAGCCCGCGCTTGGTGAGTTCTCGACAGCGCGCGCCAGCGTGCTTTCGGGAGACGGTTGTGTTTCTGCCAATTACCTTCGGAGTGACTTCGGCGGGATCTCCTCGAGCGGTGCGCGCGCTTGCCATGAACTCCAGGATGTACCGGTCGGATGGCTGTAGCCACGGCACATCCCGATACATGTCCCCTTCGAGCAACGCCCTTTGCATAAGATTTCCTTATCGTCAGAAGATAAGACAATTGGCGTCTTATGATCCCGGATGGCGTTCTTAGATGCCAATTGGGAAGGAAAACTTATAGCGGTCCAACAGCACCTATCGACCATGCACAGTAAGGATCGGTTACGACCACTTTCACCCCGCTGCGGGAACTCATATAACGCCGGAAAACGAACAGGTAGCCATAATGCACTCTCAGGAAATGAGTGAGGTGGACTCTGAAGACGACGTCGCGCGGTGCCACTATACCGGGAAGCCGGTTGAGACAACTAATGACGTCTCGGTCTCGATCTCGAGGGAAGCCGCAATCTCGATGATCGTCAACGGCGACACGCGGCTCGGCTAGCAAATCTGGTAAAGGGGCGGGGAGAGCGGGGTGACGGTTTTCCGAAAGGTGTGGATACAACCACCGAATGGTACCTACTACATTTGGAAACATCCTTATTTACAAGTCCCCGTGAGTCATAGCACGCTATAGCTATGAAAAAGAATCCGCGGGGGTACCCTGACGAGATAGAGCTGAAGGTAGAGGACACCGTAGGCCCCTATTCTGACGAGAATAGTTTTAACACGGCAGACCAACAGAATGTTGCACACGACCTTAGAGACGGCTGGCCAATCCTATTTCAGGATTTAGCGGAGGATAAGGATTATTCCAGGCAGATGGTCCCCAATGTACTAGAGGACTACTTTGGACCAGTTGATGACGATATCACATTTGGCGAGATCGAAGAGCAGTATGGCGGATATGACCAGTATAGAGCTAGAAGACAAGAAGGCATCGGGCAGATCGATCTCCCGAAAGGGATGGATCTGACGAAACGCGAGCTCGACATCGCAGTCAAGATGATGCAAGACGGGTTCGAGGACGGGTTCGACAAAGGCTTCGACAAGGGCCAGGACAAAGGCCGCGAGGAAGGATACGACGAGGGCTATAAAGATGCTCTCAAGGAACACGGCCTCGAGGATCGGGCGGAACAGACTGAACTCAGTCGCACATAGCACGGAACGCATCCGAAACGCGCCCGAAGAAGCCATCGTCATTAGCCGGCACCTCCAGGTAACTTAGCACAGACTCTGAATTCTCTCCGAGCACGATCGTCCCTGTCTTGCTCCGGTAGTCAACGACGCCGTCTTGCTTCAGTCGCTTGATGTGGGTTTGGTAGAGGGACACTCGAACCTTCTTCCGCTCATCGGACCAGTTCGGATGCTTGGGGGAGATCCCGAGCTCGCGTTGGGCGACGCGATCGACGAGATCGTTGAACTCTGCTTTGCCCTCGAGGGCGACTAATTCTTCAAGTAAGAACAGCCGGCGCTTGTTGGAAAGGATCGCGTGAATTTCGGTAGTAGAGATGCCTGAGCTACCTGCATTCGGGGCTTCAGTACCACAATCACTAAGTGCGTCCGCGTGCTGAATTGACATGGGTTATCGCTTGTTGATTGACCCGAGGACCAGTGCACTAACACTGGGCCAAACCTTTGCACGGGTTTAGCGTTCCACGGATCTACTATGGCCTAGAATGGTATGCCATATAAATCTAGGGCATTCTCCGATATTGTAGCCTGGTCCTACAACGCCCAGTATCGGAAATATCGGAAGTATCGGAAACGGAGGCGTTGATATCGGGTGTTGGCTGCTGTAAGGGGTGATTACAGCAGGGTGCAAGGGAACCTTTCTGGCATGCAACGGCTTACCCCGAAACTTTATACTATGCGCGACAGTAGTGACTAGCCAGACAGAGAGCCCGAGAAGGTTCGGACCCACCACGGGGCAGTTACCTGTCCCGTGAGATCCTATCTGATCCTTCTCCCCGAGCAGGCTTAAAACTTTGCCCCTTGGTTAGCGGCGTCTCTGTCTGGATAAATGAATGACACGCAATCCAGACGATCTCCCGCCTGAGAAGTGGGAAAAGAAGGCTGAGTTGAGTTTGCTAAACGGCGATCTCGGACAAGCGATGCAGTTCGAACACTACGCAAACGTGAGCAAATCAGGTGAGTGCGATGACTGACGGGATGGAGTGTCACGAGTGCGGCGACACGCACACGGACTGGTCGAAGGACGGCGAGTACGCGGTCGACGACGGCCACCACGCTGGCATCATCGAGTGTTGGGAGTGTGGCCACTGCGGCACGATCACAGAAGGAGGCCGACGATGAGTAGACACGGAAAGCAGGTTTTCGATTCGGAGCTGTGTGAGAACTGTGGGGAGAACACATGGGTGAAGCCATGGAACGGGAAACCGGACTACTGCGGTGTCTGCGGACACGACCTCGAGAAGCAGCGTACACCAGCCTCGCTTCAATCCCGAGGTGAAGCCGGTGACTGACGTGACTACACTGCTCACTAGACAAGGTGTTCTAGGTAGAGTATTACGATTCACGTCTAGTATTACGGTTCACATCGGCCGTAACACTGGAGGCTGTGAGAATGTCTAAAGACCGAAAGACGTTCTCGTTAGACCCTGATGTCGCCGATTACCTCGATGATCCCTCCATCAATGCGTCCGGTCTCGTCAACCGATTGTTACGCGAATACTTCGAGGGTGGGGGTTCGCAAGGCATGATGGTCGAACTTCGGAAACAACAACTCCGGCACGAGAAGCAAAGTCTTGAACAACAACAAGAGGTGATCGACGAAGAACTCGAGCGGTTGGATGAACAGGAAGAGAAGGCTTCTACAGAGTACGAAACGGCCCTTACACCACTCTTGGATACACTCGAGAAGGGTGGCCACGTCTGGCCGGACCACCAACTCGTGAAAGAAGTGGCTCGAGACTATGCTGTAGAGCCCGATCGCGTAATTGGCGACCTTCGTGAACGCGCCGGTGGCGAAATCTCCGACGACCAGTTCAAACAGCCATGAGTCGAGGAAAAAGCCAAACCGACATGGTCGATGATATCGACTTGTTCTACAGGCGGTATTACGGCCAGGAGATCAAGGAGTTTGCTCAGAAGTACCCCAACGAACAGCGGTCTCTGTCGATCGACTACAACGACATATATCAGTTCAAGAAATTCGACCAGGATGTTTTAGACGATATCCTTGAGAACTACACCAAGATCATTCCCCTGTTCGAAGATGCACTTCAGGTCTATGATATCCCTATAGACATCTCACTCAGGAACGCGAATGTCCGTATCCACAACCTTCCGGAAGAACTCGAGGTGGATATCAGCGATATCCGGGGCGAACACGTTGGCAACTTCCTCCCTATCCGTGGGATTGTCTCACAGAAACGTGACGTGAAAGAACGCGTGATGAGTATGGAGTTCTCCTGTGAAATGTGCGGCGTTCGTGAGACGATGAAACAGTTCGGTGGATCAATTCAGACACCCGGCAAGTGTGACTGTGGTTACGATGCTTGGAGGCCGCTAGACACCTCGGATGAAACTGAATATAGCGACGTCCAAATCCTTGAGCTGCAGGAACCACCAGAAGCGGCCGACTCAGTTAACGGTGCCCGGATTCCGATGGAGTTGTCTGGTGATCTCACTGGGAATGCAGTTGAAGGAGAACGCATCACCGCGAACGCGTTAGTCCGTCTTGATACAGACGACTTCACTGGGCATGGCAACCCGGACCGTGACCGTGATTTTTATCTCGAATGTTACAGCATCGACAAGCACGACACCCAATTCTCAGATATAGAAATCTCGAACGACGATAAGGAACGGATCTTCGAACTGGCAGAATCAGATGACATCTATGAGCGGTTGATCGGTTCACTTGCCCCCTGGATCGTACCCGATGACAAACTTCGGAAGGTCAAACTTGCGGTCCTCTTACAGTTGCTCGGCGGCGTCGAGGTTGACCTACCGAACGGTGAGTCGATCCGCGGGGACATCAACGTCTATCTCATCGGCGACGCTGGGACTGGTAAGACGCAGATCGGGAAGCACGCGAAAGCCATCGCTCCGTTGGGTGTCTACACGTCCGGAAAAGGCGCAACACCTGCAGGGATGACTGCAACGGCTACGGAGACCAATGACGGCTGGAAGTTGGATGCTGGTGCGCTGGTTGTCGCTTCCGGAGGTTTCGCCTTTGTTGACGAGTTCGACAAGATGGACAAGTCGGTTCACCAGAGCATGCACGAGGCTCTGGAGAGTCAACAAATCCCGATCTCGAAAGCGGGTATCAACACCGTCCTGAATGCGAAGACGACTGTTTTGGCGAGTTCGAACCCCATCGGTGGGGAGGTTGACCGCTTCAGCCCGATTCAAGAACAAGTCGAAATAGAGAGGCCACTACTCTCTCGCTTCGACCTGATCTTCTTGCTAAACGATAAGGTCGATGAAGAAAAGGACCGGTGGATAGCGGAGAAACAACACTCGCTAGCTGACGGTGATGGTAACGAAACGAATGAGTTGGAGATCGATGAGGACCTGCTACAGAAGTACATCGCCTATGCCCGTACGAATCTGGAACCTACCTATTCGAGAGAAGAGGTGAAGCAGGAACTCGTGAATATGTACGTTGAGAAGCGTCAAGAGAATGAAGACGAAGAGGATGCACCCACGCCGATCACCGCCCGAGTGAACGACTCGTACCGTCGGTTGGCTCAGGCAAGTGCGCGAGCGCGACTGTCAGAAGACATCACTATGGCGGACGTTGAGCGTGTGAAGAATCTCGTGAATACGTCGTTAGGCGATACGGCGTTTGACGAAATGGGGAACATGGACGGGAATAAAGCCCGCGGCGGTATGCCAAAATCCCAGCGGGACCGAATCAATAGCCTGGAACAGCTCATCGGCGACGTTGAAGAGGAATATGACGATGGTGCTCCGATAGATATTGTCCTCGAGCGCGCTGATCAGGCCGGCATGGACCAATCGAAGGCCGAACACGAGATTGAGAAACTGATGCACAAGGGCAAGCTGTACGAACCGAGCACCGACACCATCCGGACCACTGACTGATCATGACCTGGCCCGACTCCAAACGGATCGACACGGTTCGATCGACCTGCCCCGACTGCGGCGCCGACGATACGCAGCTCGGCGAGCGCTCGGTCTCAACTCGAGTCCAGGCGATCGTCGACAAAGAACTGAAACTTCTCGTCGAGGCTACCTGTCCGTGCGGCTACGAGGACAAGTTCACGGTCACGGCAGAGTAGCCACTCGATCTTTTCTGAGATCTCGAAACAGGGTAGGGGAATAGTGGTGGGGTTTGGAAGCGAACGTATGGTGGTGACGTGACAGCCGACGTGCCTCCGAATGCCGCGGGGGTACGCGGCAACTCCTACTTCAACGTACTTCTATATCAAAGTGTTGCAAGCAAAGCTTAATCTTGGTGGTAAGCATATCATACAACCATGTCGATCCAGAATCGACCGAGCGATCAGGAGGGGTATGAGACCGATGCCGAACGGTGGCTCGAGGGCGGCAACGATATGATGGTGGAGTCCACTATCCGTGGTATATCGGACATAGAGCGCGCCCAGAGATTCATCAAGTGGGAAGCGCAGCACCAAGAGAGACACTGGGTGATGAACGATCTCAAGCAGAAGATCTCCGAGTTAGGCGAAAGGTAGCCTTACTGTTGCATACAAAACTTTATGTGGCATGACATACTATACAAGGTTGCATGCCAAACTACCCGTCGCTCTACCTCAGAGATGAGGAAAACGACCACGTAGAAGAACAGGCAGAAGACGAGGAGGTGGATCTCGCGCACACGTTCAACGGCTACATTCGGGCGTTGATTCAGAACGACATGGAAGAGCGGGGTTCCGCATGAGCGCCGCCGCGTCGAACCCGAGCGGCGGGCCCGGTGACGAACCCGACGTGGAAGAACTTCTCGAGCGCGTTTCCGACGGTCGCGTGACCGTTCAGCGCGTCCTCGAGTACCTGCGTGGAGAGCGCGACGCCGACCACATGAAGGGCAGTGACTGGTTGAAGGCGATCAACCACGTCCGCCGCGATCTCGACGAAACACTCGTTCTCTACAGCGAGGGCGATGCAGCGGCAACCGCGATCTGCCGCGTCAAGTACGGGGCGATCGACCGCGTCGACTGGGGCGTTCGATCCGGTCGCCGGCGTCGCTTCGTTCCCTACGAGATCGCCAAGGACGACCTGCACAAAACGGACTGGGAAGTCCTGACCCACGACGAGGCAGAGCGCCGGTTCAACGATCTCGTCCGTGAGCACTCGGGTGAGTCGCGATGAGCGACGAAACGATGCGCCGGACGCCCGGCGTGAACTACGAACCCGACAGTCGGGCGGATGTCGAGGACTTCGTCTCTGACTACGCGTACGACGCGATCGACGCCGGCGTCCATCCGAAACAGGTCGCGGCGGCACTGCAGGCGGCTACGGACGAACTCGAGGAACACGCACATGAGCAAGAACGCGAGCGCTCCGAACCGTCTCAATCCGAGCCAGCGGACTTCGGGGGCGGCGACTCGACCGGGGTGCAAACGCTATGACGTGGATCAGCGAGCCGGATACGACGTGGTGTCCGGACTGCCAGCGCGAGCGGATCTCGTGCGCCCACCTGGGCGGTGATCGGCGATGACGGTCGTCGTCGATCACGAACACCAGGCCCGGGAAGCTGAACAGCAGCTCCGTGAGGCAGACCGCGAGGAACTGATCGAGGCAGAGGCGAAGGCCGTCGCAGGAGGTCCGGAATGAACGACCTGCAGTACGCCGGCACCCATCAGGGGAACACGATCCTGTACTTCCCTCACGCCGGCCACGAGTTCTGGTTCGAGAAGGTCGACCACCGGACGGTCACGCTGATGCGGGTCATTCCGGTCGACAGTGTGGAACAGGTCTGGGACAAGACGAGCAACCACGAGGACCTCCCGAAGAAGGTCCGTGCGATCCTGCGGCAGAACAATTTCCGATACCGCCCGAGCGTCTCGAGCGCGTCGGAGGCTATGGTGTAATCATGAGCAACTGGACAATCGAAGACCAAGAGACAGGCGAAACGTGGGAGAAAGACAGCCGAAAGGAAGCAGAAGACGCCATCGAGATGTTCGGTGACGAGCGCAATCTCGAGCTGGTGCCGCCGGGAGAGTCGGCGGGCGACGAAGCTGCGACGGACGGAGGTACGACGGCTGCTGAAGTGCCGGCCGAACACGGAGTCCCGCAGGAAGACGAAGACGATGCGGCGCATCCACAGGGGCCGCCGGCTAGAACGACGGGTGAGATGGAGACCGCCGATGCGACTCCTGACGATGTCTCCGAAGCAGTCGAGCTTCAGGGCGACGGATCAGTCCCGCTCGAGGATCCGCTATCGATGCTCCCCGGGTGGATGATCACGGAGGTGTCCTACAACGATCGCGGCGACAACTCGACGACAGTCAACAAGCGCGGCTGTCAGGTCATAGCTCGTGCGCTCGATATCGAGGTGCAGACCACTGCTGTGACCAGAGCGAGCGAAAGCGACTTCGAGGTCGAAGAGACGCAGACCTTCCTGGACGACCTCGTCATCCAGTCCGGACTGGTCGCCGGCGAAGTGCCGAAAGAAGAGGAACTCGTGCTCACCGACGAACACGAGATCGAGACCGAGTCCCGAACGGTCAGCAAGACCGTCGCGAGCGAGTGGGTCGCCGACGTCGACGGTCGGGGCTGGGTCCTCGCCGACCGAACGCACACCAGCGACCTCGAACACGAGCCCGACTGGCCGTTCAACGAGTTCTCGAAGCTGGCCGGCCGAGAGATCGCGCCGGTCCGCCTCAAGCCGTGGGAGTTCGTCCGGAACCAGCGAGACGCGGGGAGAACGTGGACTGTCGAGATGACGACCCACGAGTCCAACCTCGACGACACCACGATCGAGTGGGGCAACGGAGCGCTCAGGTCGAAGGCGGTCAACTCCGATGTCGGCGTCGCCCTGACGACGTTCTGGAACAACATCCACGTCCGGCTGGTCATCTACTCGAGCGGATACATCGCCATCTGGGAGCCCGCGGAGATGAAGCCCGAGATGCTCGGGCGGTTTCTGCACGAGGAGATCGTCCCGATCGCGACGTTCGACGACGAGGCCGAAGTCGAGGAGAAGCAAGAGGCTGAGCAGAAGAAGCTCGAGGAAAGTGGGGCGGAAGCATGACCGACCGCTACGAGGTCGTCGGGGCCCTCGATCGGTCGGTTGCTGACGAAGTCGGGAACCTCGGTGGTGGCGCGATTCTCGTCGACGACGGCAACGACGAGATCCTGGTCGCACGCCCTGAAGCGGGTGAGGACGATGAGTGACGGTGGCGAAACGACCTGCGACTACTGCGAGACCGATGAACTGGCCTACGAACTCAAGTCCGACCGTGGCCCGGTCAACCGGTGCATCCCTTGCCTCGCGATCGAGCGGGGCCAGCAGCTACTCTCGCTGCCCTACGAGGCGTTCGTGGACTTCGACCACGCCGAGAGTTCGTACGAGAGTGCCCGTGACTGGTGGCGGATCCTCGCCCGGGTCCGACAGGACGATCCGATCCTCAAGCGCGACCCGGAGGACTTCGGGACCGTCGGCGAGAGCACCCGCGAGTTCCTGACGAACATCATGGGGTCGGCCGCGCACTACCCGCCGTCGGAGATCGTCGAGTCAGACGGGGACCCAGCGCAGATGTCTCTCACCGATACGGAGGGATCCCGATGAGTGACAGCGGCAACTACTCAGGCGGAACTGTCCGCTCACCGCTGCTCCAAGACAACCGGAGCGACGCCGTACTCAGCGACTGCGGCGAGTACCGATATCGACTCTCGAGAACGTGGGACGTCGAGAAACCGACGCTCGCGTGGCTCATGCTCAACCCGAGCACGGCCGACGCGTCCGAGGACGACCCGACGATTCGGCGTTGCATCAACTTCGCGAAGGGCTGGGGGTACGGCTCTCTGGTCGTCGTGAACCTGTTTGCGCTCCGCACGCCCGACCCGTCGAACCTTCGAGACCATCCCGACCCGGTCGGCCCGGAGAACGACGAGCACCTTCGAGACGTCTGTGAGCAGGCCGAGAAGGTCGTCGCGGCGTGGGGCGCGAACGGATCGTTCAACGATCGTGCGCTCGAGGTCGCGGAGGCTCTCGAGTCGGAGCTGTTCGCTCTCGATACGACGAAGGACGGCCACCCGGTCCATCCGCTGTACCAGCCGGCCGACGCCGAGCCGGAGCAGTGGACCGTCCGGCAACTACACACGGCTACTGAACGCGAAGGGGGTGTCGACGATGCCTCGATGTGAGGCGTGCGGTGGAAGCATCCAGGGGATGCTTGGGAGCCGACGCCCACGGGACAAGTGCATCGACGTCAACCTCTTCGAGTTCGACGACAGCGTCGGTCGACGGAGTGCGAAACGGACGCACTTCTGCAGCGAGGAATGTGCGATCCGCGGGATCGAAGAGGGCATGCTCCTGACGCAGGACGACTCGATGTTCTGGGTCGACCGGAACGGCGAAGGCCCGCACCTCTACCCGAATGCAGAGGTCGAACCACTCGTCCGACGAGCCCGCGAACTCCTCGAGGAGGCCGCCGACCTGAACAACTGCGACGATCTCCTCGATCAGTACCTGGAAGGTGCGATCGACCGGATCGATGGCGGTCAAAACGTCCTCGACGAGTATCCCGACACGGAGTATCGTTGCAAGCAAGCAGCACAGTCAGCACTCGCAGCCGTCGAAGATGGCGCTCGGGCGACGGACGCTGCTGACAACGCATCGATCGAGTACGGGATCCCGGAACACCACGGCCGCGTCTATGGTCTGCTCCAGGAGGTGCTACCGGAAGATGCCGAGTAGCCTTCGCGAGAGGACGCACCGGCGGTACGGAAGAAACCGGAAGTGTCCCGATTGCGGCGGCGAGCAGATGTTCGTCCGACAGCCGGGAGATCTCGAAGGGTTCTGGCTGTGTCGAGACGATAACTGCGACCGGCGCGATGAATACGAGTTTCCGGACACCACGATCGACGGCGAGCCGATGTGTTCGTGTGGTCGTGGGCCGATCGCGGAAGACGAGATGTTAGGTGTAGACTGTCTCGACTGCCTCGAAGAAATCTTCGTGCCGATGCACCCATGACCGGCGGATCTTACCAGACGGAGTGCGACGACTGCGAGAGCAAGATCAAGGCGTCGGCTCGGTACTGTCCTGACTGTGGCGAACAGCAGGAGTGGTTCAGCGACGATCGCCTCGAGGAGTACGTCGACATCCGCGGGATCCATCCAGGGTACACGACGATCCCGTGCAAGGAGTGCGAGGGGGACTTCTACGTGCAGAATAGCTTCGCGTTCAACCACGACACGTGGTACTGTGACGACTGCAAGCCCGAGGAACTGAAGCAACTCTCGACAGGGCCCGATGTGACGGTGAGGATATGAGTCTGACCGACTTCTGGCTCGGCGCGTACGAGCTCGTCCAGGACAAGACGACCGGCGAGTACTGGCACGTCGTCGGCAGGTTCATCGACGCAGATCTCGGGGAACGATCCTACAGACTCGCCGATGCGACTCACACGAACTACCTGCAGTGCGTCGAGGACGATATCAAGGCAGACTTCGACCCTGTTCGCGTCCGGATCGCCACCAAGCCGGCATCGGTCTTCGGCGATCGCGTCGACGGCGTCCTGCGCGGTCCGAACGAAGCTTGGTAGGTGGACCCTTCCTTGTATGCAAGATTGAACAATCACCATAAGGGATAGATTTATGCCTAGTAAGTCCATTGTATGCAACAACTCGCGCAACACTTCCGAGTAGTCCGTTCCAAAATTCGCCCACCAGCGGCGGATTGTCCCTTAGATGCAACTTCGCAAGTCACCGTTCGACGTTACGAAGATCGATGAGTCGAGGATAGACGACTTCAAAGAGTGCATCTGGTACAACTCTGAGATCTGTAACGGCTGCTTCTCCCGCGTTCGACTGGTCGGCCCGAAAGTCTCCAAGACGCTCGAGGAGCCGACGGAGAAGATGCTCGAAGACAACGGCCCACTCCAGCGCATGGAGAGCAACGAGTGGTATGAGCGCACCGAACTCGGCAGTCAGGAATACTCTTCTTTCGACACCAACAAGCGATTCGGGACCTGCTACTGCAAAAACTGCGGCTCTGACTGCTCGTCGTTCGACGAGATCCCGACGAAACAAGCCCTCACCGACATGGCCGAACGGATCGCAGAGTACGCCAACGAGCACACGGAACTCGACGTCGACCGCGATCACCTCGTCGACGAGGCCGCGGAACTGAAGGCGATCCCCCAGACCGACGGCTGGGATACAGAAATCCTGGCCGTCGCCTTTTCGAGAGCACTACGATGAACCCGAGCCACGGCGGACACCGGAGCAGGCACGTAGCCTGTCCAGAGTGCTCCCACGAGTTCCGTATCAGGTGGAACACGCGGATCCGGCGCTTTAGGCCGCGATCCTACCGCTGTTCTGAGTGTGACTTCGTCGGTCGGCGCTCCGAGTTCGTCGACCCATTCGAACTGGAGTCATAGAATCCCATGAGTGACAGCAGTATCCCCGTCTCGACCGAGTACCGCAAGGAGTTAGAAGAGCGCAAACGGGACGGTGAGTCCTACGAGGCATACCTGAAGCGGACCAGGTCGGACGGTTCGGACGAGTCGGATAGTACGGATGGTTCGGATATCTCGGAAGTCCTATCCAGGTTGGACGACCTCGAGACGTCGATACCAACGGAGACAGCCCGCGAAGTCGAGCGACAGTTCCGGTAATAGAATCCCATGACTGACGAACTAACAGAGATCGATGGTGTAGGTCCGGCGATCGCGGAGAGTCTTCGCGACGCCGGCTTCGAGACCGTCGACGACGTCATGACTGCGAGTGCCGACGAGCTAGCCGAAGTCCACGGCATCGGCGAGAAGTCTGCCAAGGACATCCTCACCCGAGAGCCCGGCGCCGGCGGTCGGGATCCGAAGCTCACACACGAGGTCCAGACGTCGATCGCGAACATGCTCCAGCAGGGCCACTCGGTCGCTGCAGCCTGTCGGTGCAACGGGATCGGCCAGTCGACGTTCTACGAGTGGCTCGAGAAAGCAGACAAGCAGGGAGAGGGGATCTACGCGGACTTTGCGGACGAGGTCGCGAGCGCGCGTGGGATGGGAGAAGCAACCCTCGTCGACGACCTCCTCGAGATGGCTCGGGAGAAGAAGGACACGAAGGCCATCCTCTCAGTACTGAAGAATCGGTTCCCAGAGTCCTGGGGAGAGGTCGAAGAGGGCGACGAAGGCAGCACAGTCGAGGTGTTCCTCACCGCCGATCGGGAGCAGTCATAGAATCCCATAGCTCATGGCAGCGTCATCCTACACCGATCAGTTTCCCGAACCCTCCGACTCGAGATATGGCCGGGGTGAAGACAGACGGGCGGTCCGGCCCTACTACCACCAAGACACGGACGTCGCTCCGCAAGAGGAGTTCCTCGCCGGGCCCGAAGGGCTGGCACCAGTCCAGTCCGAGGCACGGAACCACGCCTTCGTCTCTGGTCTCGGTGCCGGGAAGACCGCAGCCGGGATCCTCCGATCAGTAGCGAACGCAGAGAAGTGGAACCCTGGCGAGCTGGGGATGATCGTCGCGCCGACGGTCCCCGCACTGAAGAACGCGATCCTCCCCGTGATGCGGGAGTTCGGTCTCCTCGACGCGTGGGAGTACCGCGGGAAGGGCTCGGAAGAACCCGGCATCCATACACCGAGCGGATCGAGGATCATCCTTGAGAGTGCTGACAACGATCGCAAGATCCAGCGCCTTCGTGGTCCGAACCTCTCGTGGGTCTGGATCGACGAGGCCGCGGCTGTTTCCGAACGAGCATGGGAGGTCCTCTCAGGACGTCTCCGAGTCGGCCAGTACCGCAACGCGTTCGTCACGACCACTCCCAAGGGAAAGAACTGGGTCTACGAGCGCTTCTACGCTGACCAAGATCGCGACGTCCACCGGCAGGATCCGTACGAGGTCGTCACGGCGAACGGGACCCACGGCGTCTTCGGTGTCCCGTCCTGGACGAACCCCCACAATCCGGACGACTACATCGAGCGACTCGGCGAAGAGTACGAGGGCGAGTTCTTCCGGCAGGAGGTCGAGGGCGAGTTCACCAAGTTCGACGGTCTGGTCTACTCCTGGTTCGACGACAACGACCACATCCTCCGGGACGATCCGAGTCCCGACGAGTACGACGAGTTCATCTATGGGATCGACTGGGGGCACGGTAACCCGATGGTCGCCTTGGCGATCGGGCGGGCCGGCGACGCCTACCACGTCGTCGATGAGTTCTACGAGACCCGGTGCACCAACGATGACCTGAGCCGCGAGCTCGAGGAGATGCAAGAGCGCTGGCGGAAGGGGACGGTTTACGCCGACCCGGCCGAACCGCGTTCGATCGAGGACCTGTCTCGAGACGGGTTCAACGTGAAGAAGGCGGACAACAGCGTCACGCCCGGGATCCAGAAGGTCTCCGAGGTGCGTGACGAGTTCCAGGTCCGAGAGACCTGCCAGAACGTGATCAACGAGTTTGATCTATACCAGTACAAGGACGGCGGCGACTCCGACGACCCGCTGAAGCAGAACGATCACGCGATGGACGCACTCCGGTACGCTATCTTGAGCTCCACTGAACCCACCACCACCGTCCACTACAAGTCTGGGTCGATGCCCAGTCAGAACTCCATCCGATAACCATGTCTGCACGACTCCCCAGCCGCGTCCGCGGCTCGATCGAGGCGCTTAGCTCCCGGTTGAACCAGACCGTCGAGACGGTCACTCGCAACTCGAGGATCTTCATCGAGGGCAGCGACGTCGACGACCTCAACCCGCCCGAGGACATCGACGAGTACCACGAGTACTACCGAGAGATCGGCATCATCCGAGCGAACATCAACCAGTTCGTCCGCGACGTCGTCAAGCCAGGCGTCCGGATCGAGGCCGACGACGACACCACGCAGGCCTACTTCATGGGCGGCGATGACGCTCCCGAGTTCGCACCTACAGGCGGCTTCATCGAGAACTGTGCGGTGATCGCCGGCGAGAAGCGCCAGCCGTTCTACCCGTTCCTAAAAGTCGACATCGTCCAGAAGTGGACGAAGGGGACGACACTCAACGAGTACCTCAAGCAGGACGGTAAGGAGACGGAACCCATGGGCCCGATCACGGGCTTCAAGCACATCCGTCCGGAGACGGTCTCGGCACGGACCTACGCGAACACGAACATCCTCCTCGAGCCGGACGACACGGAGACGGCGGAGTCCGACGAGATCACGAAGCGCAAGGAGGCAGCGGCCTACGTCCAGTTCGACGATCAGTCGATCGTCGGACAGCGCAACGGCGGGATGGACGAAGACGAGGTCCTCCTCTCGCAGAACGACGTCCTCAAGCGAACAATCGATCCGGACATCGGCGGGGACGACGCAACCGAGGAGGGGATCTTCGGGTCACCTCCACTCGAGTCGGTCGCCGACGACGCCGAGGAGTACCGCTCGATCAAGCGCGACCGGGCGGTGGCTATCAAGAAGATGGCGTACGGTGTCTGGAAAGCCGAGTTCGATACGGAGGTCACGGAGCTTCCGGACGGGGAGGCGATCGTCGAAACGTGGAGCGACGACGAGCAAGACGAGTGGGTGGCGAACGTCGACGACCTCGAGGCGGGCGGGATCATCGGCCACGACGGCTCGATCACGCTTGACCAGTGGTCGCCGACGGTTCCCGAACTCGATGGGCCGCTCGAGCACTATGTCGCCGATATCCTCGCCCCGCTGCCGTCCCCGAAGTACGCGACGGCGTTTGGCGAGTCGATCGCGAACCACGTCTCGGATCGGCAGGAGAACTCCTATCAGGACACGATCGTCGAGGAGCGCCGCGCCGCCGAGCGTGACTGGACCCAGGCGTTTCGTGCAGTCGCCGAGCGCCACCCTGACCTCAACCCGGCTGGTGTCCAGGTCAAGATCGAGCCTGAAGAGGACGAGTCGCCCATCATGTCGATGGACGACGACGAGGTCGAACGGCTGAACACCTACACGAAGGCCGTCGAGCGGATCGAGATGTCGTCGACGATGACCGAGGAGGAGAAGCGAGAACTCCTTCTGCAGCTGCCCGGTACGCCGGAACTCGGATCCACGGACGAAGTCGACGTCGACGAGTCGCAGGTTGAGGAGATGGCCGGGGATCTGAACGGCGAGGTCGCTGGAGCTGATGACTGATGAGCACGACCGCCGCCAGCACCGACGTCGGCGTCCCGGAGCAGACGTCGGCCCACGAACGCCTCGTCGAGCGAGCTCGCGATCGCGAGGAACCCAGTCGGACGAAGACGATCCGGAAGCGCTACGCGCAGGAACTCCGGGGGCGGTTGGCTGCGATCCGATCGGCACTCCGCAAGGGTATCGTCGAGAACGACGCGCTTGGCCTTCAGACTGAGGCGCTGGTCGACGCGCCCACATCCGGACAGTTTGAGTTTACGACGGATCCGCAGAAGGTCGAAGCCGCCCAGAAGTGGCTCGAGCGACAGACCGAGCAGGAGATTCTCTCCAAGTTCGGCGGCGAGAACCAGTACATCGAGCAGGCCTACGCCAAGGGCCTCGAGGACGCCCAACGTGAGTTGAGCGCGTTGGGAGTCGGTGGCGGAGAGGCAGCCGCCGCGGCGTCGATCCGGATGCCGGTCCACCAGGAGCAACTCGAGCAGCTCTACTCGCGGAACCTCTCGGAACTGCAGGGGCTGACCGACGACATCGCGAATGACCTCCGACGGGAGTTGACGAGCGGGCTGGCGAGCGGCGATGGGCCGCGAGATCTCGCCCGCGACGTCACGGACATCATCGGCCGTGTCGAAGACGGCACGCCCCGAGCGGCGATGAACCGGGCGACGATGATCTCCCGGACGGAGTTGATGAACTCCCACAACTGGGGCCGTCTTAAGGAGTGGGAGCGCTCCGGCGTCTCGAAGGTGGACGTCCTCCTCGCAAACGACGCCTGCCCGCAGTGCCAAGCCTACGCGGCCGGAGCACCATACGAGGCGCCGAAGGCGTACGGGAACCTTCCTCAGCATCCGAACTGCAGGTGCTCACACACGATTTGGACCGGCAACTAACCGACCACCGATGACCCCGCCGGGGCGAGGCCCCTCCCGGCATGGACTTTTCACAACCACATCATGACCTACGAGATCCTGAGCGACGGCGCCGGCGTCGCTGCCGTCGCAGCTGAACCGACCGACAACCAGCTCCCGGTACACGGCGTCCTCTTCGGGCCCGACGATGTCACGACTGGCCTCACCGGCAAGCGAACGCGTTGGCCGGCGGACGTCCTCGAGCAGATGGCCACTGACGGCGTCTTCGAGGGGAAGCCGCTGACGATGGCCGACTCACTCGATCCCGAGCAACACGTCGGCGTCGAGATGACCGACGACGGCCCCGTGCTGTCCGGCGCCGTCTCGATGGAGGAGAAGGTCGGCGAGATCACGGCGACGACGTTCGACGAGGACGCTGGCCTCCTCTTCGATGGTTTCCTCGCTGACTGGGAAGCCGAGGAGACGGTCGAGACTGGCCTCGCCCAGATCTCGCCGGTCGTGATCCGGGAAGCCGAGCTCGTCGAGGGCGACGAGGACGATCCGAACGCGCTGTATGAGGTAACCGACGTCCAGAGCGCTCGAGACGTGGCGCTGGTCGCCGATGGCGCCGTCCCGTCGAACGAGATCAACGTCGGCCCCTCGCCGGATATCGGGCCCCAAGCCGCGGAGGCCCTGTCGGCTCACTACGGCGTCGACGTCGAAGCACTGGCAGACGATCACCCGGAGGGCGATGACGGCCACAACGGCAGCAGCGGCCAGAGCACCCCGGCCAACGACGATCCGATCAACATGGACCTAACTGACAAAGAGCAGGAGCTGGTCGCAGCAGCCCGGCAGAAGGACGACCCGACGGTCGTCGAGGCCGAGGTGCGAGACCGACTCACCGAACTCGAGGAACAGTACGATGAACACGAAGACCTCATCGAAGAGGCCGCCGGCGTCGACGACCCCGAAGTCATGGACGCCGAGCAGGCCGAAGCGATGCGCGAGCGCGTCGAGATCGTGGAAGGCATGATGGCCGAGGCGCTCACCGAGGACCTCGGCCTTCGCGAGGCCACCGTCGAGGCGATGAGCTTCGACGCGATGGCTGCGGAGTTCGAGACTGACGACGGCGACCTCGACGTCGAGGCGCTCACCCAGACGCCGGAGACCGGCTCCGGTCCAACCGGCGGCTCGGGTGGCTCGAGCGGTCCCACGGACGAGGACATCGAGCGCATCGAGGAGATCGACACCAAGCTCTCGACGGTCGGCAACGCGCTCCCCGATGAGCGTGTCGAGGCGCTGCAGGACGAGGCTGCAGAGCTCGCGGACGCCGACGACTACGACGGCGCACTGGAGGTGCTCTAAATGGTATCCGAACCTGGACAGAACGGCGGCGACAGTACGACGACCATCGGCTACGCCGACTCAGACGACTCGACTGCGGCAGGCGATGTCGTCGCGATCGCGTCGGGCGACCTCGAGCCGGCCGACGGCGACTCGAGCCACGAGATGCTCGGCGTTCGAGCCCGTGGCCGAGCGACGGAGAACAGCGGCGTCGCTCCGGCCCACGTCGGAGGCCCCACCGTGGCGGCCGTCGACGACACCGTCTCGGCTGGCGAAGATCTCGACATCGGCAACGCGACGAACAGTACGGTCGGCGCGTTCGAGACCAGTTCCGGCGGGCCAGCTCACGCCCTCTCGGACGCTGGCGGCTCGTGGCGCGGACAGGACGCACCGGCCGGCTACGCGTGGGTCCTGCTGTAAACTGACACTGGAGGAATTCTCATATGGCACAAAAAGCATCCGACATCATCAGCGACGACGACCTTCGATCGATCGTCGAGAAGATCCGAAACAAGAAGTACCAGAGTCGTACCGCCTTCAAGGACTACGACGCGACCAACAACGACAGCAACTCCGTCGAGTTCCCGATCTCCGACGGCGACTTCGACGGCGACATCGCAGAGATCCCGGCGGGGAGCGAGTTCCCGCGAGCAACCAAGGACTACGACACGGTCCAGGTTGCCCACACGAAGTACGGCCTCGAGGTCGTCATCCCGGACGAGGACGTCGAGGACAACGTCATCGACATCACGATGGACCAGGAAGAGGATCTGGTCCGCGCCGAAGAGACCCGTGTCGACGGGATCGCGTACAACATCCTCTCGAACAACACCAACAGCGCCGGCCCGATCGACGCCGGCAACGCGACGGCCGGCGTCATCGAGTACGAGGACATCACCCTGGCCCGGCAGCGCGCCTTCCAGGATGAGCTCGACATCGCCGAACTGCGGCTGCTCACCGGCGGTCAGAACATGAACGCTCTGCTGAACATGGGCAAGTTCACGCAGGCGTCCGAACTCGGCGACTCCGTCCTCGAGATGGGGATCCTGCCCCAGGGCAACCTCGTCGGCCAGCAGGCGTTCCTCGGCGTCGCCGGCGATGTCCCGGTCTTCCTCGACAACACCGGCAACTACTCCGAGGGAGAGGCCTACCTCGTCGACCCGACCAACTTCGGATGGGAATCGACTCGCCGGGCGCTCGACGTCTCGAGCTACTACGACGAGTCGATCGAAAGCACCGTCTGGCAGATCGACGAGCGTGTCGGCTTCGCGGCCACCCAGCCAAGCGCGAACATCGCGATCGACACGTAACCACTCATGCCCTACCTCAAACACGAGTCCGGCGAGGCGACCGAACTTCGAAACTCGCAGATCCTCGGCGACGACTCGCCGCTCGAGTTCGACGAGGACGGTTACGCTCACGTCGAGGACCCGGCGGTCGCCGACAAGCTGCTCACGATGCACCGGCACATCGAGCGGGGCGGCCACGGCCCCGATGGCTCAGACGACGTCGACGAACTCGACGGCGAAACGGGAACGCTCCCGTTCAATCCAGAGAGCAACACCATCGACGAGATCGAGCAGAAGCTCGAGGACGTCGACGACGAAGCGGCACTCGTTGCCCTCCGGAACCTCGAGGAAGACCAGCAAGATCGCGACGGTGCGAAGGACGCGATCGACGCTCGACTTGACGAACTGGAGGAGTAACCAACGATGGCAACGAACGCTGGCACTGACGCCACCGACGTCCGCGTTGAGATCAACACGATCCTCGACGATGCGGACATCGAGGGCGAGCAAGACAATCCCGACAGTACGGGTATCCTCGGTCGTGTCGAACGCGACATCGATCGCGAGTACGACGACGATCCAGACGTCACGTTCGAGGACACCCAGCATCGGCAGGACTTCGAGGCGACGCTCGCAGCGCTGCGGATCGGCGAGGGCCGAGATCGTCGTGCCGAGTCGGTTCAGTCCGGCCGCTCGGGCCGGACGTACGAAACCGCTGAGATCGACAACCTACGCCAGCGTGTCCGAAGCCTCGATCCGGGCGACGAGTTCGGGAAGCCAAGCTCGATCATCTACGACTCCGACCGCCACATCAGCTCGAGCGGGGGTAACTCATGAGCTGGGGCGTGTCGCTGACCGGGTTCGACGCTGCGACCGACCTCTTCGATGCCCTCGAGACGGACTTCGACGGCGATACGACCTATATCGCCGGCCCGACCGTCGAGTACGCGATCTATAACGAACTCGGCACCTCGAAGATGGAGGCTCGACCGTTCGCTCGCCCAGCAGCGGAACGTGTTCAGACGAACACGGCAACCGAGGTTCGGCGGATCTCGACCTCCCAAGGCATCCCGCTGAGCAACGAGGAAAACATCATCCGCTGTGCCGCGCTGGCCGTCCAGGCTCGGATGAAAGAGATCGCCGATCGGAAGGGCGTCCGCGACACTGGCCAGCTAATCAACTCGATCCGAATCGAGAAGGTGAGCTGAGATGCACGGCCCAATCGCTCGGATGATCCAGTCCCAGGGCAAGGAGTACCAGCTCCAGAACGCCAGTGGAGGCGGCGGACGAGACACGCCGTCCTACAGCGACGACGGCACGATCGTCGGCGTCCTCGAGTCCCGCGGGATGCCCCAGACCGCGACCAACTCGGACGGCACGGACGTCGAGACCGACCTCGAGATCCGGACGGTTCCAGACGACGGGACGACGCTCCGACCAGCTGGCAGCGCCGACGGCTATCCGACGCTGCTCGAGCATCCGACTGGGGCGACGTACCGACTGCTCGACATGCACGAAGAGGACGGCGGCGTGACCGTACTGACTGTCGTGGAGGACTGACCGATGGCTCGAGGCATCAAGTCCGACCTCGTTGCGTTCCTTCGGACGCACTTCAACGAGAACGAGATCCCGGTCACGTTCACCGCCGGCGACCCGTCGGAGCCGACCGCTGATGGCGACATCCGCTTCGCCGACTACGACGGTGCGAACGACTACCCGCAGGTGGCGATCGCCTCGGAAGATCCAGTCGTCCCCGGCGGTGGCGAGACGGGCTACTCCGGCATCGACGCCGGCGGAAAGGGCGGCATCCAAGATGTGATCACGTCGGTTCAGATCGACTGCTGGGGAGGACCGTACGACGCCGACGTCTACCAGTCGGAAGGCTCACATCCGGACGTCGTCGCGAACGCTCTCGGTCGCGAGGTCCACCGCGTGCTCTTCGAGGCCGACGAAGCCGACGAGGGCCCGCCGATTCCGGACGGCTACGAGTGGGTCAACGCCGAGCAGCCAGTCGAGAGCAACGACTCGCAGCGCTCGCCGACGCACTACCGACGGTTCGTTGTGGCGAGACTGAAACACACGGAGACACCGTAGAACCGTGTTCATCATCAACGAGAACCGGGCGACAAGACGCCTCTACAACGAGGACATCGTGGACGAGCCCGTCGAGTTCGCCTCGACCGGGACGGCACAAGTCTCGAGAGACGTCGGTGAGGCGATGATCGCCTACTACGACGACATTCGGCGCAAGGAGTAACCAAACATGAGTACTGCAACTGCACACGACACGCCAGAGAGCGGGACGCTTCCCGGCCGCTACGAGTGGGTTCTCGAACCCGACGGCCCGATGAGCGTCCCCTCTGACCCCGAGTGGAACCGCTTTTCAGACGTCATCCGATCATTCACTGCCGAACCAGGCGTCTCCTACGCCCGGCAGGACGCGATCGGGACTCCCGACGCTGTCGATCACAACCGCGGCACGGAGGAGCCGAGTGCTGACATCGGCTACGACCTCCAGCGCTTCCCGGTCGACACGAACGGAGATCCGGTCGACCCCAGCGGATACGGCATCCTCCGCGACGAGTACAACCAGTTACTCGGCTCGCTGCTGATGGTCGAGCGCACGGAGATTCCCGGCGGCAACGACGGCGCTGGGATCCGCATGTACTCGGTCGTTCGCGGCGCCGAGGTGAATAGCGTCGAACCGACGCTGGATCCCTCGAGCGAGCAGCCGATCCTGATGGAGCTCGGGTTCCAGCCGCGGAAGGTCCGGAGCTACGCTATCCATCAGCTCAGCTCTGCATCGACGCTCGAGGTCGTCTCCGACGACGCAGACGACACGATGGACGTCACGATCGAGAACGAAGACGCGCCGACCTCAGAGACGATCTCGCTCGATGGGACGACTGCAGTCACGACAACCGAGACGTTCGCGTCTCCCGATGCTATCTGGCTCTCCGATGAGCCAACCGGCGACATCACGGTCACCGACGGCAACGGAACGACCATCTGTGAGCTCGCCGGCGGGCTGACCTACAGCGATGACGACCAGCCCGTCGACGGCGATCGTGGCGTTCCGGCACTCGGCGCTGGTTCCCACGCCACCGAGATCGGGACGTCCTTCGAACACTTCGTCGGCGATCGCGTCGAGCGGCCCGTTGGCTCCCCGGTCCGTCCCCGCCTCAACTCGGGCTCGTGGACTGTCGAGAACGACCTCTCGACAGCGTCGCTCCACTCGACTCGAGCGCCTACTGTGGACCCGTCGGATCGAACGGTCACCGTCGACGCCGATGTCGCCGGCCCGACCGTCTCGCACGATTCCATGATGGAGTCGCTGCAGAAGGACCAGAACGACATCGAGCACGAACTCAGCGGCGGCATCGTACGGTTCAAGAATACGGTCGTCCAGTCGCCCGGTTCGCGAGAGCGTGAGGCATCCGGGCAGGCGACCGCCGCCATCTCGGAGACGTTCGAAGCGAGCGGTGACCCAGCGATCGTTCTAGAGTCCAACTAACGAATGACTGAACGAGAAACACGATTCGCAGACGGAGAGGATGAGGATCTGGAGATCGCGGCGCCGGAAGACTTCGGCGTTCGTCGAGACGACAACGGAGAACTCGTCCCGCAGAAGCAACGGATCCCGGGGACCGACCTCGCGGTCAAGGTCAAGCCCCTAGTGGGCGGCGCTGCCGAGCGCTACGACGACGTCCTCAACAGCGACCGTGCCGATGACGAGCGCGTCGAAGAGTTCTTCGAGGAATTCATCGCCGAAGGCGTCGGCTCCTCGGGCGACCTCGAGAACGTCCCGGACTATCTCGTCTCGGCGTTGATCCAGGCGGTGAAGAATTCGTCGGGGTTTACAGCTCACTCGGCGGTGGAGCAGCAGCAGATCAGAGAGAACGCGGCGGCGCTCGAGGCGGTCGGCGGGGCGGGCGATCAGCTGATGGAGAAGGCGTTCGAGGCCGCGGAGGGAGGCGAGGACAGTCCCTGAGCGAACAGGCTGCGGTTGAGGTCGCACTTCACGAGAAAGGCGGCTACGACTACCTCACAATCCCACAGTTGCATGCTGGTGAGATCCGCCGCTTTGCTGAGGGCGTCAACTACCGCAACGAACAACGCCAGCAGAAACGCGGGCAGACATCGTCGAACGTCGCCTCGCAAAAACAGGAGCTGGAGGCTGGCCAGCAGGCAGAGCGGAACCGACTTCTCGACGAGATAAACGACGACTTCAGCGGCGAGTAGCCGCCCCCAAACCACGTTCTATGGCAATCACAGGAGCATCCGAAGAGGTCCAAGTAGCGATCGGTGGCGACGCCTCCAGTCTACAAGAGGCGACCGATACTGCAACCGACGCACTCAGCAACGTCCGGCAAATGGCCGGGCTTGCAGGGGCGGCACTAGGGGCACTCGCTGTCGGTGGACTAGCAAAGGCGACGTCGGCCGCTGCTTCGTTCGAGGAGCAGATGGTCGAGGTCGAGAAGGTCACCAACCCGGAGACCGCCCGCGAGATGGGCGATGCGATCCAGGAGATGGCCTCTCGAATGCCGGTCGCTCAGAAGGAACTCGCGAACATCACCGCCCAGGCCGGCCGCTTCGGCATCGAGGGCAAAGAGAATATCGAGAACTTCACGGAGACGGTCGCGCAGATGTCCGTCGCGACAGATCTCTCGACTCAGCAGGCCGGCGAGTCCTTCGCGCGACTGTCGACGCTGATGGACGTCCCGATCGAGCGCGTCGGCGACATGGGCAACGTCATCAACGAGCTGTCGAACACGATGGCGACGTCCTCGAGCGAGATCACTGACTCTGCACTCCGGAGTTCGGGGACACTCTCTCAGATGGGCGCCTCGAGCGAGGACATTCTCTCGCTCAACGCCGCGATGAACGAGGCCTCCGAGAGCGCGGAGCGTGCTGGGACGCGGCTCCGCCGGATGGCCCAGGAGGTTCAGGACCCGAAGAAGGTCGAGGATCTCGCGGGCGCCCTCGGGATGAACGTCGAGCAGTTCGAGCAGATGCGGTCTGAGAACCCCACGGAACTCTTCCGGCAGATGGCTCAGACGATGGGCGAGGGCGGCGAGGCGTCCGACGACCTCCGCTCGTCGCTATCGACGACATCCCAGCAAGCACTCACTGGTCTCAGCCAGAACATGGAGGGGCTGGCGGAGGCCCAGGAGACGGCCAACCAGCAGATGTCCGAGGGGACGTCTCTCCAAGAGGAATACGACGCGGCCTCGAGCACGTTCAACTCGCAGCTGCAGGTCACCAAGAATCGCCTCCGAAATGTCGGGATCAGCATCGGGGAGAATCTTCTGCCGTACCTTTCCGATGCGCTCGAGGCGGTCAACAGCCTCATCAGCTGGTTCAGCGATCTCAACGACCAGAGTGACGGCTTGCTTGGCACAGTCCTCCTGGTGTCCGCTGCGATCGCCGGGTTCGGCGCTGCCGCGGCCGCCGCAGTTTCAATGGTCGGCGGTCTCTCAGCTGTCGTTGCCGGACTAGGGGCGGCCCTCACGACCGTCGTGTTGCCGCTGGCTGCGATCACGGCCGCTGTCGCAGCGTTGTTCCTTGCCTGGGAGACCAACTTCCTCGGGATCCGTGACATCACCAAGAACCTGTTGGGGCAGGTTAGAACGATTATCCAGAACTTCCTCGACACGGTCCAGACGTTCTGGGACGACAACGGCGAGGAGATCGTCGCCACGACGACCGAGGCATTCGAGACGGTCCAGAGCGTTATCGGTGGCGCGCTCAACTTCATCTGGAATAAGCTCATCGAACCGATCCTCAGCAGCATCGAGAAGGTCTGGAGCCAGCATGGTGATACGATCGTCTCCGAAGTCAGGGCGACGTTCGACGCGATCCTGGGTCACATCGAGACGGTCGTCAACTTCTTGTGGAACAACGTCACTCGGCCGATGCTCAACAAGATTCAGGCGGCCTGGGATAAGTGGGGCGACGAGATCATGACGATCGCCAATGCGGTCTTCGGGTACATCGAGTTGATCGTCACAACCGCGATGGATGCGGTCTTGACGACGATTCGCGCAACAATGGCGTTGATCCGGGGGGACTGGAGTAAAGCATGGGATCTCATCGCCGGTTACCTCGAGCGAACATGGGATCGAGTGACGAGTTTCTTGACGGGCGATGCGCTTGAAGGGATCAAGGCCGCGATATCGATCCTGATTGGCGGTGTCAAGACGGCGTTTGATTACCTGGTTGGTACTGGAGAGGGGACACTCATCGGGGATGTCAAGGGCATCTTCGGGTCGATCGCGAGTTGGCTCGAGGACACTGGAAAAACGCTCTTCAGTGATGCCTTCAGCGCTGTCGCCGATGCGATCACGGAGGCTCTGGAAGTAAATATCGACTGGCCAGAACCGCCGAAAATTGTCAAGAAAGCAGCTAACGGAACGTTAGGAGACGATATCAATTGGCCCAGCCCACCTGGAGGGGGCGGCGGAGGCGGCGGTGGCGGTGGCGGCGGTGGTGGCGGCCCGCTTGGAGGAGGACCGATCCTTGGGGGAGGGCCACTCCTCGATACTGGCGGCTACGTCGAATCGACTGGGCGTGCCATCATCCACGAAGGCGAGGAGGTCGTCCCAGAAGCAGAGGTCGATCGCGATCGTGGAGGCGGCGGTAGTCCGGTCACGGCAGACATCACCGTCTACGCACAGGATGGTACTGACGCTGGTCAAAAGATCGTTGACGAAATGGATCGGTTCCTATGAGTCGAACGATCGCCGATGCCGAGCTGCAGGTCTTCAAAACTGGCAGTGACAGCGCCGACCTCGTGGTCCCGAACGACGATCTCGAATCGGTCGAGATCAGTTCTCGGATCCAGGATGCGAAGGACAAGGGCTCGTTCGAGATCCACAACATCGGCGCGAAGTACAGCGGTGACGGCGTCGAGATCACGTCGGGCGATAAGCTGCTGTTCCGAACACAGCTCGACGGCGAGAGTTCGCTGACCGATCAGTGGACAGCGGCCGCTCGCATGCCCGAGGTCCTACTCCAAGGCGCTCGCCAGTTCGGCCTGTCAGTCCCAGCAACGGACTTCGTGTTCACGGTCTTGAGCTGGCGGCAGGCCTACGATACGTTCGACGATGATCCGATCTCTGGCTCGAGTGACGCGATCCTCGATACGCTGCTGGCCGACGAAGCGCCCGAGGTCGGGACGTCCCAGATCGCGACGATCGATGAGACGACGAACATGGTCCTGAACGGCCGCTACATCTTGGATATCCTCACGCAGGACCTCGCGCCTATCGCCGACGCGATCATCGCCCAGGACGGCGAAGACCTGATCTTCGAGCCGATCGCCCAGCTGCGACCGAAGCACACGCTCGAGCCCACGGACTTCCAGGGCGAAATCACGGTCGGCGGCTCGGACGACGACCTCGCGAACCTCGTCCGCATCGATGGCGGAACCGATCACGCCTCCGATGCGGAGCAACCGACACAGGACGCCTACCAGCGCGTTACTGAGTCGGATCGCATCGTCGTTCAGATCCCGACGAGAAAGAGCGAGATCGCCCGGATCAACGTCCACACGAACCCAGACTTGGCCTCGAGTGACGGTATCACTGTTCGGCTACAGGCCGATCGGGACGGGTCGCCTGTCGCGGTCGACGACCAGCAGTCAGACATCGTCCGGAAGACGCTGACTGTGGACTTCCTTGCCGACGACAACCTCACGGAGTTCATCCTTCCAGGGCACTCGCTCGCTCCGAGTGAGTATCCGTGGTTGATCATCGAGAGCGACGGTTCGACTGGCCACGAGATCGGTATCGACTCGTCGAGTGGCGAGCCACGGTACCGAGCCGAGTATCCGTACCCTGTCCTCACGCGAGCACCGGATTCGGACTCTCAACAGGAGTACCGGCGGCGAGATCACCGGATCAAAGACGAGTCGCTCAACACGGAAACGGCTGTCCGAGACAAAGCACGCTCCTATCTTCGTCACAACGCTGACCCCGAGCGGACGATCTCGGGTCAGGCGAAATCGATCCGAGCGCACAACCTTCACCCGGGCGAGGCGGTTGACCTGCGCGGCTGGGGCGATGTCGGACTATCTGGGACGTGGATCTGCCTCGAGCGGAGCCTGGGCTACGACGGATCGTCAAATCGCCTCACAACCGAACTGACGCTGCAGGATACGACAACGCTATGAGCAACGAAATTACTCGAGCGGTCCGGAAACTGCGTGGTCTACAAGAAGACGTCGAGCGGCTCAAGTCCGGTCGTGACGAGGAGGGGGAAACGCGAATCCTCCGGTTGGTCACAGATCGGGCGGTCATCTCGGACGTCGTCTCGACGGCGAAGGACGCGATTATCACAGACGAAGTGACCGTCACAGATGCCATCTCGACGGCGAAGGACGCGATCGTCACTGACGATGCAACGGTAACCGACCAAACGGCGACGACAACCGCCACGACGCAACCAGCCTATCACGGCGAAGCCCGTCACGGCATCGACCACCATTCCGAGACGTAGCCACTGCGCTACTTTTGACCCATGTCAAACCCCATTCAGAGACTGATTCGTGCACTCCGCAGCCGAGTGCCTCGAGGCACCGTTCGCGAACAAATCCGACTCGGAGACAACATCCGCGTCCAAGTACACGATATCGAAGACCTTCGGGAGACTTCCCCGAACTGGGACGATCTCTCCGAGCGGGAACGTCTCGAAGTGACACGACGGGTCGATCCAGTCCAGACCCACTCGACGGCGAACACGACGACGATCGACCTCCACGAGTACCACGTCGAGAACCTCGATCCAGCGACGTCGAGGAACGAGGACGCCTCCCATCTTGCGGTCGGTAATGACGATTCGACCGTCCCCTCGAGT
The DNA here is from genome assembly GCF_041894845.1 of Natrinema sp. H-ect4. Taxonomy (NCBI): domain Archaea; kingdom Methanobacteriati; phylum Methanobacteriota; class Halobacteria; order Halobacteriales; family Natrialbaceae; genus Natrinema; species Natrinema sp. H-ect4. The sequence goes on along the minus strand of NZ_JBHDYC010000026.1, from coordinate 5,081 downwards.
GGGAATTCGAGTCTGAACAACGAGGTCTATCGGACCGGGATCTCGGACTCGTCGGTCAAGGGCGACGAGCTGTTCACGTCGACGTTTCTCGACACCACCGAGGCGAACGGTGAGACACTTGTCGAGGTCGGTCTCTTCACGGCCTCGAGCGGCGGCACGCTACTGAACCACTCGACGATCGACCCGATCGGTAAGACGACCGATAACACGGCCACGATCGACGTGAGCCTGACCTGGGGTAATCCCTGACCATGAGTGACAGAGTCCAAATCGGTGCGACTGGTAGCCCGATCCACACAATCGAGTACGGCGACGGCTTCGGACAGTTCTCCGAGGGCTGGGTCGTCCCAGCAAGCGATCCGACACGATCCGCTCAGGCCAGCAGTAAGATCGACGAGACCGTACTGAACGCGTTCGATGCCAGCTGGTCTTCCAGTTCGCTGACCGTGACGATCGACCCCGGAGAGGCCTTCGTCGACGGCTGGTTTGCTCGAGACACGACAACTGATGTTGCCCTCGCGTCGGGAACTGCCGGCCAGACCGTCTACGTCGGCTGGGACGTGAGCGCTGCCTACTCCGACACCGAGCATGCCGATCGAGACGAGGCTGATCAAGTCATTGTTGGCCTCGGGAGTTCGTTCGAATCGCTCGATCCCAAGATGGCGCTTTGGACGTTCGATACTGACGGGTCGGGCGTCACGTCGGCGACCGACGACCGCAACGTCGATAGCTATCGGATCCCTGGCGAGCATATCGGTGGGGGTGAAGGGTCGGGGCTCGACGCTGACCTATTCCGCGGGAACGCTCCAACCGACCTGATCTCCCCGATTTACGGTCCCGAAACCGACGGGAGTATAACCCGCTCGTCGAACGTCAACGAGAACGGGATCATCGAATCAACGACGTACACACTCCAAAGCGGGGCAACAGCGACCGTTTCTAACGGGTTTTTGGCCATCTTCGCGACGGAAAAAATCACGATAGACGGGACGATAGATGCAAACGGCCAAGGCGGTGCCGGTGGTGCGGGCGGTACAAGTGGGGGCGGTGCAGGTGGCGGCAAGGCGACATGGAATTCCGGCGAGGGTGGAGGTGGGGGTGGGGGGACTGGGGGTGATGCCAGCTACGATTCGGGTGACCCCGGTGGACCCGGTGGCGGTGGTGGTGGTGGTTTGGGTACTGAGACTGGAATTGCAGATAGTGGCGGTGGCGCTGGTAGTCAAACACTCACGAATACCGAGCGGGATGCCTTACGTCTTTACGCGGCTTCACCCGCATGGGACGCCGTATTCACTCAAACCGGAATTGGAGGTGCAGGTGGCGGTGGTGGCGGGAGTAGTTCTCCGAATGACACCGCGGGTGGTGACGGTGGTAATGGCGGCGGTGCAGTCTTTCTTATCGCTCCCGAAATAACCGGATCAGGAACGATAACCGCCGACGGTGCCAATGGGCAAGATGGACAGGATGGTTCATCGGGTGATGACGGTGGTGGCGGTGGTGGCGGCGGCGGATCCGGCGGTGCCATCGCACTCATGTCGGGACGTAATAAATTCTCTGGCACGTTATCAGTAACCGGCGGGGGTGGAGGGCTCGGCGGTACGGCCGCCGGATCTGGTGGCGACGGTGGCGACGGTGGCGCGGCACCGGACGGGGTGATTGTGTCACTATGAGCCGGCTTGTAGTTCAGTACCGGCCGAGCGGTGACATAGTCTCGTGGCGCTACGAGGTGGACCAAGACTACCAGGCGGACAGTGATGAGCTAATCGCGGATACCGACTCTGTAGATCACCGGGCGATAGACAATGGCGAATATAAAGTCGACACGTCAGCCGACCCGCCCGAACTCGTCGACGAGCCAGACTTCGAGACGACCCCGACGCACGACGAGCTCGTGAGTGAAGAGCCCGTCCGACGGGCGAAGGTCAGCGACACTACGCGATCGTCGGTCTCGGCGGCGCACAGTAATCTGCAGACGGCCCGATCGAACGACAACCTGCAGGGGCAGGTCGACGCCCTCGAGACGATCGTCGACGTGTTGGCCGACATCGTGACGGGCGACACGCTGTCGGAGATGGGCGACAACTCGTCGTAACTCCTCAGGCACGATGACCCGCCTCGGCGAGTGCCTACCGTATCAGGCAGCAACCAACACAGCGTTTAGACACTCATAACTCATGACAACCTGGATCCAGAGTAGCAACACGAAGCAAGACGGAACGCCGGTCACCCGGAAGATCAAGATCCCGGAGATGGCCGAAGAGATCTGGTTCACCGACCAGGCGTACGCCGAGACCGCAGACGACGTCGCGGACATCCTGGCGAACAACATCGACTCGATCACGAAGGTCGCTGAGCCAACAGACCCCGGGACTTATTACGGTGATGCCGGGGCTAATACAACGGTTGAAATTGTCGTAGCGGACGGGGCGTTCGATAATCTGACCGTCGAGTCGCTGGACTCGGATGTGGTAAGTACAGACGAGTTACCGAGCGCCCACGGCTACCGTGGAGTCACTGCCGACCAGTCTCTCTCGGAGGTTCAGTCGGTCCTCGATGAGTACGACAAACGGGACGTTACACTCCTGTTGAAGCGTGGTGACTATGGGACTTTTACGTCTCCTATCGGAATCGGCCAACTCACCCGATTGGTCGGAGAGGCCGCACTCCTTGATGACCAGTCTGGAGACGAGTACGATCCACGCCCAATACTCCGTTTTACCGGGTCTCACGGCCTCCAGACTGCTGACGGGGTTAGTTACCGCAGTCAGCGGCCAATAGTCAAGGAACTGACGCTCGCCGGGGACAATACCGCGGGAAAAGCCGGGATTGATTGGCGTCGTAACGCCAACGGAAGCAGTAGCATTTCAAAGGTCGGCTTGCCCGAAGTTCACGACACGTATATCTTAGACTTCGAGATCGGAATTAACGGCCACGGATACGTCGATTCTCCAGTTGTGGAGAACGTACACTTCCGCAATGTGAAAAACGGGTTGATGAACTTTGACACCGAAGCACGTGTTAAGCGGATCATCACTTGGGATATGAACGGTGGCCTCACGATTGACGTGAAAAAAGGATCCGTCGTCAGAGACTGCGAGTTCGCGGACAAAAATGACTCACAAGACGGAGTCAAGGCCGCTGAAGGGGACGTGGTAATCACCCAGAACAGTTGGGATTTCGATTACAACGCTGCGGTACTACTCGGATCCAGCTCGTCGCCGGTCCGTGGGTGCGTTGTCTCGGGCAACACATTCGGCGGCACGCCGCACTCATCTGTCATATCCGTGTTCGGCAGTGACAATCAGATATACGGGAACACATGGGCACACACCACGTCATCATCAGACCGGGCCATCTACGTCAAGGGTGATCGAAACCGCATCGCGGAGATGGTCCCCGGCGGGAATTATAATGGTTCGGAGGCCGTCCGAATCGCGTCGGGCTCGGATAACATCGTCATGGGGTACTTTGGAGAACCCGTTCGCGTTGACTCAGGCGCAACTGATCCTCGTATCTACGGTGCGGTCCCCGGCGGGATCGAGGACAACGGCGCGACACGGCCACGGTACAACGGCGTCATCGGCGGCGGCCCGCTCGGCGGCGCAGACATCGGGTCGCTGACTGGGGCGAATGCGGGCGACGTGGCGATGGCAGACGGGACGACCGGAGACGCAGACGCGTGGTATGTTCTCAAGTCAAACGGTGACTGGCAAGCGATGCACGATCCGACTGTTACGATCACGCCAGCGTAACGTACTGACAAGCTGATTCCGTCGTTCGACACGTAGTATCGCCGTGAAATAAACCGCAACCATCCTGACAGATCCAACCCCAAGAACCAGCGGTCATGACGATCTCGAGCTCGGAAGGTGCTATCTCAATTCGAAAGTCGTGGACTCGGTTTCGCTGACCTCGCCACTGATCTCGTCGCGGATGGTGACCTCCGCACGGTACTCTCCTGCAGGCCAGTCATTTCCGGGGTCGATATAGAAGCTTTGTCCGTAGGCGAGTCTGCCGTCACCGTCAATCAGCTCTGATTTTGTATCGGAATAATTCACACGCCGAATGTTTTCCGGTCCATAGAGATCGTACTGGTAGGTGAACTCTAGTTCACCTTCATGGACATGGATCTCGAACTGGAACGCGCTCCAATTCCGCTCATCAATTGAACCTGATTCGATTTCATTCTCGTCAAGGTCACCGGGTTTTTCCCACTCACTCACAAGCCCGATCTTCGTGACTACTGGCTCTCTCGGTTCCTCGTCGTTGCTATCTGGCTGGGTCTCATCGCCGTTTCCATCGTCCGAGCTATTATCATCTCCGTCAGTGTCACCATTTCCGTTCTCATCACCGTTCCCGTTACCATCGTCTCCGTTTCCATTACCTTCGTCAGCAGCCTCGTCGCTCGAGCAGCCAGCGAGGATCGTCGAGAGTGCGACTCCGCTTCCAAGGAGGAGCTTTCGTCGGTTCATATCACCCTGATTGGATGGACGGGTGATAAGAATGGTGTCTATGTCGGTGGGCTACCGACTGTGGATCGAATGGAGCGCTCTCGCTGTATTCTCCGGCGACTGCTGGACATAGCATTCGGCCGTCGACGCGTTCGCCCACCCCATCATCGCCTGAAGTGGGAGGACGTCGAGGCCTCGAGCAGCGAACGCCGAGGCGGCCGTTGCCCGTAGCGCGTGCGGGTAGATCGAGTCATCCTCGAGTTCGTCGGCCGCAGCGGTTGCCTTCGTGACTCTTCTCCGGATCGCAGTGTGCGAGTACGGCCACCTGTCGTGCCGATCGAAGAAGCGCTCGATCGCGAGTTCCGTGCGCGGGTCGAAGTCGAACGGGACGGCCCGAGCAGCGGCGTCAGTCTTACTCCGCCACATGCTCGGCCGGACGTCTTCGATCTCGAGATCGTCGTTATGGGCGACCTGCTGGCGCATCTGCTGTTTACAGAGACCGCACAGTCCTCCCGATTTCCCCTTGTCGCAGCCCTGGTGGCGCGGGATCTCGATCATCCGCTTGCGCCAGTCGACCCAGCTTTCACGCATGTGCGTCATCTCCCCCAGTCGGAGGCCGAGTCTGCCGGC